>DATGLP010000007.1 GCA_035294085.1 Acidimicrobiales bacterium
TCGTGGCCGCCTGGGTCGCTGAAGACCTTGTCGCCCTCTTTGACGTAGGACAGGCCGTCGTCGAGCAGAGTGAAGACTGCCGGGGCGATCTCTTCGCAAAGACCGTCGCCGGTGCAGAGATCCTGGTCGATCCAAACCTTCATTGCTCTAGCTTCGCCTCGCAGTCGACTCGGGGGGCTACCGGCACATTGTACCTGGCCCGACCGTACAGACCCCCCAATCTTTGTGTCAATCAGCACATGCAGCCGCGTTGCGGGCCCGCGCCAGGGCACGGTGGGCCCTACAAGTCCCCGTCCCGACCGGCGTTGCGGGACCGCGCCAGGGAACGGTCGGCCATACAAGTCCCCGTCCGACCCGCGTTGCGGGCCCGCGCCGGGGCACGGTCGGCCAGAAAGGTCCCCCTCACGATCCGCGTTGGCGGTATGGTCGGCGCAGAGGTGAACATGAGCGACGTCGAAGGCCCCGAACGGAACCCCGCCGAGCGCCTCGCCCGCATGGAGCTCGCCGAGCTTCGCGAGTACGCCCGGGTGCTGGAGGACGAGCTGGTCTCGATTCGCCGGCGGGTGCAGGACGCGCCCAAGCGGGTGCGGACTCTCGAAGAGAAGCTGCTCGAGACCAAGGGCCAGCTTCAGCAGGCGATATCCCAGAACGAACGGCTGACCTTCACCCTGCGCGAGGCGCGTGAGCACATCGCCGCCTTGCGCGAGGAGGTGGACAAGCTCACCCAGCCCCCGGCCGCCTACGGCACCTTCTTGGGGCGCAACGACGACGGCACGGTGGACGTGTTCTCCGGCGGGCGCAAGATGCGCGTCGCACTGCACCCCGAGCTCGACGGCGAGCAGCTCGCCCGTGGAGCCGAGGTCGTGCTCAACGAATCGCTCAACGTCGTGCTCGCTCGCGGTGCCGAGCGATCCGGCGAGATCGTCACCTTGAAAGAGCAGCTCGACGACGGGCGGGCGGTGATAGTGGGGCGGGCCGACGAGGAAAGGGTCGTGGAGCTCGCCGAGAACCTTGTGGGCGCCCGGCTGCGGGCCGGCGACTCGGTGCTGATGGACACCCGGACCGGGCTTCTCCTGGAGCGCCTCCCGCGCCCGGAGGTGGAGGAGCTCATCCTCGAGGAGGTCCCCGACATCTCCTACGCCGACGTCGGGGGCCTCGACAGCCAGATCGAGGCGATCACCGACGCCGTCGAGCTGCCGTTCCTGCACCGCGAGCTCTTCGTCGAACACAAGCTTCCCGCCCCCAAGGGCATCCTGCTCTACGGGCCCCCAGGGTGCGGGAAGACGCTGATCGCCAAGGCGGTCGCCAACTCGCTCGCCAAGAAGGTGGCCGAGGTGTCGGGCGACAAGGCGGCGCGCAGCTACTTCCTGAACATCAAGGGCCCCGAGCTGCTCAACAAGTACGTGGGCGAGACCGAGAGACAGATCCGCCTGGTGTTCCAGCGGGCGCGGGAGAAGAGCGAGGAGGGCGTGCCCGTCATCGTGTTCTTCGACGAGATGGACTCCCTGTTCCGCACCCGCGGCTCGGGGATCAGCTCGGACATGGAGTCGACCATCGTCCCCCAGCTGCTCGCCGAGATCGACGGGGTCGAGGCGCTGCGCAACGTGATCGTCATCGGCGCCTCGAACCGGGAGGACCTGATCGATCCGGCGATCCTGCGCCCGGGGCGTCTCGACGTGAAGATCAAGATCGAACGTCCCGACCGCGAGGCAGCCCAGCAGATCTTCGCCCGCTATCTCACCTCCGACCTGCCTCTCGACGAGAGCGAGGTCGCCGACCTCGGCGGTGGCGACAGGGACAAGGCGGTGCAGGCGATGATCGAGCGGACCACCGCCGAGATGTACCGCGACGACGAGGCCAACCAGTTCCTGGAGGTGACCTACCAGAACGGCGACAAGGAGGTCATGTACTACAAGGACTTCGCCTCGGGGGCGATGATCGAGAACATCGTCCGGCGGGCGAAGAAGCTGGCGATAAAGCGGGTGATCGCCGGTGGGGCGCCCGGCATCCGCACCCAGGACCTGCTCGACTCGATCCGCCAGGAGTACAAGGAGCACGAGGACCTTCCGAACACGACCAACCCCGACGACTGGGCGAAGATCTCCGGGAAGAAGGGCGAGCGGATCGTCTACATCCGCACGATCATGTCCCAGGGGGACGAGACGACCGGCGGCCGTTCCATAGAGAGGGTCGCCACCGGCCAGTACCTCTGAGATCTTCGGGCGCCGAAGCAACCAGACGGCCGAAGCAGCCAGGCGCCCGAAGCAACCAGGAGGCCGAAAACAGCCAGGCGGCCGAAAACAGCCAGGCGCCCGAAGCAGCCAATTGTGCGGCCGGGCGGGATAACGTCTCGTCAATGGCCATCGTCAAGGTGCTCGGAATGGAGACCGAGTACGGGATCATCATCCGTGGATCGGCCGACCCCAACCCGATCGCCGCGTCCTCGACGCTGATCAACGCGTACGTCGCCGAGCTGTCTCGCCGCGTCGGGTGGGACTTCGAGGACGAGACGCCGGGGCGCGACGCCCGCGGCTTCGCCCGCGAGGGCTCGATGCCGCCCGAGGTGGAGACCCACCTGGTGAACGCCGTGCTCACCAACGGCGCCCGCTACTACGTGGACCACGCCCACCCCGAGTACTCGACTCCTGAGTGCGCCGACGTCATGGACCTCATCCGCTACGACAAGGCGGGGGAGCTGATCCTCGCCGACTCGATCGCGGCCGCCGCCCGCCTCTTGCCGCCCGGCCAGAGCCTGGTGGTGTTGAAGAACAACTCCGACGGCAAGGGCAACTCCTACGGCACCCACGAGAACTACCTGATGGATCGGGCGGTTCCCTTCTCGCGGATCGTCGCCAACGTGATGCCCCATTTCGTGTCCCGCCAGGTCTTCACCGGCGCCGGCAAGGTGGGCTGCGAGGCCCCGTCGGGCTCGAGGTCGGACGTCGCCTTTCAGTTGACGCAGCGGGCCGACTTCTTCGAGGAAGAGGTGGGCCTCGAAACCACCCTGAAGCGGCCGATCGTCAACACCAGGGACGAGCCGCACTGCGACGCCCACAAGTACCGGCGCCTGCACGTCATCGTCGGCGACGCCAATCTCTCCGAGGTGGCGAACTTCCTGAAGGCCGGGACGACGGCGCTGGTGCTGTCGATGATCGAGGACGACTGGTTCGCCGCCGCCAACCGGGATTTCACCATGCAGGCGCCGGTGGCGGCGATGCGCCGGGTGTCCTACGACCTCAGCCTCGCCGAGCCCCTGGAGCTCGCCGACGGCCGGAGGATGACAGCCCTCGAGATACAATGGGAGCACCTGGATCTGGCGAAGAAGTACACGGAGGAGGTGGGCTTCGACTCGGTCGGCGGCCCCGAGGTGGGGTATGAGATCCTGCGCCGATGGGAAGAGACCCTCACCGCCCTCGAGTCGGATCCGATGTCGCTCGCCGAGCAGTTGGACTGGGTGGCCAAGTACCGGCTGCTCAACGGCTACCGGGAGCGCCACGGACTGTCCTGGCAGGACCCCAGGTTGGCTGCCATGGACCTGCAGTACCACGACGTCAACCCGGCCCGCTCCCTCCACGCCCGTCTCGGGACGGAGCGCCTGCTCGACCCCGAGGAGGTCCGTCGGGCGGTCACCGAGCCCCCCGAGACGACCAGGGCCTATTTCCGGGGGAAGTGCCTGCAGCGGTGGGCGTCGGCGATCGCCGCCGCCAACTGGGACTCGATGGTGTTCGACCTGGGGAGCGACCCTCTGCGGCGGGTGCCGATGATGGAACCGCTAAGAGGGACGCGCGCCCACGTCGAAGAATTGCTGTGTAGCGTGTCCAGCCCAGCCGAGCTGCTGGAACGCCTGGGCTCGTAGAGGAAGAGGCGAAGCGCTTATGGCAGAACGAGAACAGATAAAGAAGGCGACACCGTCCAGGACAGAGGAGGAGGCGGTCGAGGACGTCCCCACCTCCAACAAGAAAGCCGAGGAGCTGAAGGCCGAGCTCGATGACCTGCTCGACGAGATCGACGAGGTTCTCGAGGAGAACGCCGAGGAGTTCGTTCGCAGCTACGTCCAGAAGGGCGGCCAGTAACGCCCCGGGTAGGGTGGCGGGCTCGATGAGCCTCCCTGCCTTCGGGCCCGCCGACGACCCGGGCCCCGATTTCGCCGAAGTGCTGCGTCGAACGGGTCTCGACCCGTTCCGCCCTCCCAACGCGTCCCCGCCCGGCCCGCCACCCTTCGAGATCCGCCACGGCACGACGATCGCCGCCCTGCGCTACGCCGACGGGGTGGTCATGGCGGGGGACCGCCGGGCGACGGCCGGCTCGTCCATCGCCCACCGGGCGATGGAGAAGGTCCATCCTGCCGACCGCCACAGCGGGGTGGCCATCGCCGGCGCGGCCGGCCCCGCCATGGAGATGGTGCGGCTGTTCCAGCTTCAGCTCGAGCACTACGAGAAGGTGGAGGGCCAGCCGCTCAGCCTGGAGGGCAAGGCGAACCAGCTGTCGCAGATGGTGCGGGCCAACCTGGGAATGGCCATGCAGGGTTTCGTGGTGGTGCCGCTGTTCGCCGGTTTCGACGTGCGCCGGGGAGTCGGGCGGATCTACTCCTACGACCCGACGGGTGGCCGTTACGAGGAGACGGACTTCGCCGCTGACGGCTCGGGCGGGCGCGACGCCCGGACCACCGTCAAGCTGGGCTGGCGGCCGGACCTGTCGCGCGCCGAGGCGGTCGAGCTCGCGGTGCAGGCGCTCTGGAACGCCGCAGACGAGGATTCGGCCACCGGGGGCCCCGACGCGGTGCGGGGCATCTACCCGTCGGTGGCGACCATAACGGCGGCCGGTTTCGAGTACCTGGCGAACGCGGAGGTGGCCGAGCGCTTCGCCGCCGTGGTGAACAGCGAGGAGGCGCAGCAGCCGTGAGCATGCCGTTCTACGTCGCGCCCGAGCAGTTCATGAAGGACAAGGCGGACTTCGCCCGCAAGAACATCGCTCGGGGGAGGCCGCTGGTGGCGTCGGTGTACGCCGACGGGGTGCTCATCTGCGCCGAGAACCAGTCGAAGAGCCTGCACAAGGTGAGCGAGATCTACGACCGGATCGCCTTCGCCGGGGTCGGCCGCTACAACGAGTTCGACTCGCTGCGGCGCGCCGGAGTGCAGCACGCCGACATCAAGGGCTACCAGTTCAGCCGGGAGGACGTGGACGCCCGCTCGCTCGCCAACCTCTACGCGCAGTACATGGGCAACGTGTTCACCCACGAGCTCAAGCCACTCGAGGTGGAGATCCTCGTCGCCGAGGTGGGAGCGGCGCCCGGAGAGGATCAGCTGTTCCACATCCTCTACGACGGCTCGATCGTCGACGAGGACCGCTTCACGGTCCTGGGCGGCGAGGCCGACGCCATAAGCGGCCGCCTCCAGGAAGGGTTCCGCCCCGACTGGACGCTGGAGGAGGTCGTCCGGCGGGCGGCGAGGGCCCTGTCGGGTGACCGTGAGCCTGTCGCCGGCGACCTCGAGGTCGCCGTGCTGGCCCGCAGCAACGGGCGTCGGGCTTTCCGCCGCCTCGACGACGCCGAGGTCGCCGCCGCCCTGGAGGGATCGGAGGAGGGAGCGAGACGATGAGCAGCCTGGGACCGAACGACTCGCTCGCCGCGTTGCTGCACGAGCAGCGGCGTTTCGACCCCCCGCCGGGTTTCGCCGAGCAGGCGAACGTCGGCGCCGACGTCTATGCCGCCGCCGAGGCGGATCCTCTCGGGTTTTGGGAGGAGCAGGCGAGGGCCCTCGCCTGGGCCGAGCCGTGGGTCCGGGCGCTCGAGTGGGAACCGCCGTACGCCAGGTGGTTCGTGGGCGGCAGGTTGAACGTCGCTTATAACTGCGTGGACCGTCACGTGGCTGCTGGTTTGGGCGGGCGGGTCGCTTTTTATTGGGAGGGGGAGCCGGGCGACACGAGGACGGTCACCTACGCCGATTTGCAGCGCGAGGTGTGCCGGGCGGCGAACGCTTTGCTCGAGATCGGCGTGCGGGCGGGTACGAAGGTGGCCATCTACATGCCGATGATCCCCGAGACGGTGGTGGCGATGCTCGCCTGCGCCCGGCTGGGGGCGCCTCACACGGTGGTTTTCGGCGGGTTCTCCGCCGAGGCGCTTCGCGACCGGATCGTCGATTGCGACGCTCGTTTCGTCGTCACCGCCGACGGGGGGTTCCGCCGGGGGGCGCCTGTGGCTTTGAAGCCGGCGGTCGACGAGGCGCTCGCCTCCTGCCCGGCGGTGTCGAAGGTGGTGGTGGTGCGCCGCACCGGCCAGGAGGTGGGTTGGACCGAGGGCCGCGACCTTTGGTGGCACGACCTGGTGGACCGCCAGGCCGACACCCACGAGGCGGAGGCGTTCGACGCCGAGCACCCCCTTTACATCATGTACACGAGCGGGACGACGGCCAAGCCCAAGGGGATCCTGCACACCTCGGGGGGTTATCTGACCCACTGCTCGGCGACGCATCGCATGGTCTTCGACTTGAAGGCGGACCGCGACGTTTTTTGGACGGCGGCCGACATCGGCTGGGTGACCGGCCACAGCTACATCGTCTACGGGCCGCTCGCCAACGGCGCCACGTCGGTCATGTACGAGGGGACGCCCGACACGCCGGCGAGGGACCGCTGGTGGTCTATCGTCGAGCGCTACGGGGTGAGCATCCTCTACACGGCGCCGACGACGATCCGCACGTTCATGAAATGGGGGGAGGACCTGCCCGCCGCCCACGATTTGGGTTCGCTGCGCCTGCTCGGCTCGGTCGGCGAGCCGATCAACCCGGAGGCGTGGATGTGGTACCGCACCCATATCGGCGGGGGCCGCTGCCCGGTGGTCGACACATGGTGGCAGACCGAGACCGGCGGCATCATGATCTCCCCGCTGCCTGGGGTGACCTCCACCAAGCCGGGGGCGGCGATGAGGCCGCTGCCGGGCATCTCCGCCGACGTGGTGCGCTCCGACGGGACGCCGGTCGGCAACGACGAGGGCGGTTTCTTGGTGGTGACGGCACCTTGGCCGGGGATGCTGCGCGGCATCTGGGGCGACGATGAGCGCTACCGGGCGACTTATTGGTCGCGCTTCGAGGGTGTCTACTTCGCCGGCGACGGCGCCAAGCGCGACGAGGACGGCGACATCTGGCTGCTCGGCCGGGTGGACGACGTGATGAACGTGTCGGGGCACCGCATCTCCACCACCGAGGTGGAGCACGCCCTGGTGGGCCACCCCGCCGTCGCAGAAGCCGCAGTGGTAGGGGCGTCGGACCCGACGACCGGTCAGGCGATCGTCGCCTTTGTCACGGTCAAAGGGGAAGCCGCCGAGGGCAGCGGCCTCGTCGCCGACCTGCGCGACCACGTGGCCAAGGAGATAGGGCCGATCGCCAAGCCCCGTCAAATACTGCTCACGCCTGAGCTGCCAAAGACCAGGAGCGGCAAGATCATGCGCCGCCTGCTTCGCGACGTGGCCGAGAACCGCGAGCTCGGCGACGTCACCACCCTGCTCGACCCGACGGTGGTCAACGCCATCCGCGAGCGGCTGGTCCCCGGAGCCGAGGAGCAAGAGCAGGGCTGAGGAGCCGTCCCTCGCCGCTTGCGCGCGCCGGGAGCGGTAGCGTGCGGCCCGTATGGACCGGCGCATCTTCGGCCTCGAGAACGAGTACGGGGTGACCTGCACCCTTCGCGGTCAGCGCCGGCTGAGCCCCGACGAGGTCGCACGCTATTTGTTCCGCAGGGTGGTCAGCTGGGGCCGGTCGTCCAACGTTTTCCTGGAGAACGGCGCCCGCCTTTACCTCGACGTGGGCAGCCACCCTGAGTACGCCACGCCCGAGTGCGACTCCATCGCCGACCTCGTCGCCCACGACAAGGCGGGGGAGCGGATCCTCGAGCAGCTGGTCGGCTCGGCCGAGGCGCGCCTGCGCGAGGAGGGGATCCGCGGGGTGGTGTTCCTTTTCAAGAACAACACCGACTCGGCGGGCAACTCCTACGGCTGCCACGAGAACTACCTCACGAGCCGCCGCGACGACTTCGGCCACTACGCCCAGGTGCTCATCCCGTTCCTCGTCACACGCCAGATCTACGCCGGCGCGGGCAAGGTGCTGCAGACGGCTCGTGGCGCGATGTACTGCCTGTCCCAGCGCGCGGAGCACATCTGGGAGGGCGTCTCGTCGGCGACCACCCGATCGCGACCGATCATCAACACCCGCGACGAGCCGCACGCCGACGCCGAGCGCTACCGACGCCTGCACGTCATCGTCGGCGACTCGAACATGAGCGAGTACGCCACCTTCTTGAAGGTCGGGGTGACGAGCATCATGCTGCGCATGCTCGAGGACCCGGGCGTCGTGCTGCGCGACATGACGCTCGAGGACCCGGTACGGGCGATCCGTGAGATCAGCCACGACATCACCTGCCGGCGCAAGGTCCGCCTGGCGAACGGGCGCGAGGCGGCGGCGCTCGACATCCAGTCGGAGTACCTCTCGCGGGCGCTGCGCTACGCCGAGCAGCGGGGCTTCAGCGAGGGGGAGCTTCGGGCCCTCGAGATGTGGCGGCACTGCATCGAGACCATCGAGAAGGACCCGCTCGAGCTCGAGCGGGAGTGCGACTGGGTGATGAAGTACCGGCTCGTCGAGGCGTTCCGCGAGCGCCACGGCCTGCCGCTCGGCCACCCGAAGGTCGCCCTGCTGGACCTTCAGTACCACGACGTGAGCCGCACCCGAGGGATCTACTACCGGCTGCAGGGTCGCGGCAGCGCCGAGCGCATCGTGAGCGACGAGGCGATCGAGCGGGCGGTGGACCACCCGCCGGCGACGACGCGGGCGCGCCTTCGGGGGGAGTTCATCCGGCGAGCCAAGGAGCGGCGCAGGGATTTCACGGTCGACTGGGTCCACCTGAAGCTGAACGACCAGACCCAGCGCACGGTGCTCCTCAAGGACCCCTTCCGGGCCCACGACGAGCGCGTCGAGCGGCTCATCGACGCGATGTGACGGCCCGCCGGCGGCGTTGCCACCTGCGAGGGTCCCGCCCGACCGGCGCCCGCCGGGCCACCGGTGGGCCGCCCGCGAGGCGGAAGCGTGGTGCCGGGCTCAGTAGACTCTCGCCGTGGGCAGCCTCGACCCGGCGAAGCTCCTCGTCATCCTCGTCGTGGCGCTCATCGTCGTGGGCCCGGAGCGGCTCCCTCGGCTCGCACGCCAGCTCGGCGCGGCCTGGCACGAGCTGACGAAGGTCCGCGAGCAGGTCCGAGAGGAGGTGCGCGCCGCCCTCCCGAGCGACGCGCTGGCGGGCATCCCGTCGCCCTCGCAGGCCGTCGCCGACCTGTTCACCGGCCTGCGAGGGGAGGGCTGGGCGATCGAGGCGCCCGCGCCCTCGACGTCAGAGGAGGACGACCCGCCGGCCGCATCCGGGTCGGCCGACGACGCCGACGACTTCGCCGCGGAGGGCTCGGACGGGGGTCGGGCGGATCCGGGCACGTGGTGGGAGGCGGTGGTGCCGCCCGGCGCGCCGGGGCCGTACCTCGACGACCCGAGCATGAACTGAGCCGGACCGAGCGTCGGGCCCGGTAGGCAGACGATGGCCGTTCTCGTGCGGAGGCGCTCGGGGCTGCGCCCGTCGCCCGACGCGATGACGCTCGTCGAGCACCTCGGGGAGCTGCGGCGTCGCCTCGTCGTGTGCCTGGTGGCCTTCGTCGTCGCTGCCGTCGCCGCCTACGTGCTCTACCCCGACATCCTCCGCATCCTCGAGCAGCCGTACTGCGCGGCGAAGCACGCCCACGGGGCGGGGTGCGCCCTGCTCGTGACCGGACCGCTCGAGGGCTTCGGCGTGCGGCTCAACGTCACCGGCTACGGCGGGCTGTTCCTCGCCTCCCCGGTGATCCTCTTCCAGCTGTGGCGCTTCGTCACGCCAGGTCTGCGCGCCAACGAGAAGCGCTACGCCATCCCCTTCGTCCTCGCCACGCTCCTCCTGTTCGCGTTCGGCGCCTACGTCGCCTGGCTCACCTTCCCGCACGCGCTCGGCTTCCTGATCGCGGTCTCGGGGCCCGGCATCATGCAGCTGTTCTCCGCGTCCCGCTACCTCCAGCTCGTGCTGGCGCTGATGGCCATCTTCGGCCTGGCCTTCGAGTTCCCCGTCGTCCTCGTAGCGCTGCAGCTCGCCGGCGTGCTGACGCCCGCCCGCCTCGGCCGCTGGCGGCGCGTCGCGATCGTCGTCATCGTCGTCGTCGCGGCGATCGCGACGCCGAGCTCCGACCCCTTCTCGATGCTCGCGATGGCGGTCCCGATGTACCTGTTCTACGAGCTGTCGATCCTCGTCGGCCGGCTGCTCGGGCGTTGACGGGGCACGGCGGGGTCGACCTCGCCCCCGAGGGCATCCGGGAGCGGTTCGTCGCGAGCCTGGCCTTCCCCCTCGACGACTTCCAGCGCCAGGCGCTCGACCTGCTCGACGCCGGCAGGTCGGTGCTCGTCGCGGCGCCGACCGGATCGGGCAAGACCGTCGTGGCGCACTACGCCGTCGCCCGCGCCCTCGACAGGTCGCTGCGGGCCTTCTACACCACGCCGCTCAAGGCGCTCTCGAACCAGAAGTACCGGGAGCTCGCTGGGACCTACGGGCCCGAGCGCGTCGGGCTGCTCACCGGTGACGTGTCGCGCAACGGCGGCGCGCCCGTCGTCGTCATGACGACCGAGGTGCTGCGCAACATGATCTACGCGCGGCCGCACGACCTGCACGACCTCGGCTGCGTCGTCCTCGACGAGGTCCACTACCTCGAGGACCCCTACCGAGGCTCGGTGTGGGAGGAGATCATCCTCGCCGCGCCCGCGGGCGTGGAGCTCGTGTGCCTGTCGGCGACCGTGTCGAACGCCGAGGAGCTCGCCCGGTGGATCACCACGGTGCGCGGGGCCACCGGTGCCGTGATCGAGGAGCGTCGGCCGATCGAGCTCCGCCACCTCTTCGTCGTGGGGCGGCGCGCCGGCGGGCTCCTCGTGCTGCCGACCTTCGTCGACGGCAAGCCGAATCCGGCGGCCGCCGCCCTGGACCGGGACGCACGGCCGGGCGGGACGCGCCGGCGTGGGCCGCGCGGCGCCGCACCCGGCCTGCGCAGGCCGCGCCGGGTCGAGGTGGTCGAGCGGTTCGCGGAGGACGGGCTGCTGCCGGCGATCTACTTCGTGTTCTCCCGGGCCGGCTGCGACGAGGCCGTCCGCCAGTGCCTCGACGCCGGCGTGCGCCTCACGAGCCGGGCCGAGCGCCGGGCCATCCGGGAGGCGGCGGACCGACACGTGGACGTGCTGTCGGACGCGGACCTCGCGGTCCTCGGCTACGGACCGTTCCGCGAGGCGCTCGAGTCCGGCGTCGCCCCGCACCACGCCGGGCTCGTGCCGCCGTTTCGCGAGGTCGTCGAGGAGCTGTTCAACGAGGCGCTCGTGAAGGTCGTCTTCGCGACCGAGACGCTGGCGCTCGGCATCAACATGCCGGCGCGCTCGGTCGTCGTGGAGGCGCTCTCGAAGTTCGGGGGCCACGGCCACGCCGACCTGACGCCGGGGGAGTACACCCAGCTCACCGGGCGTGCCGGGCGGCGTGGCATCGACGAGGTCGGCTACGCCGCCGTGCTGTGGTCGCCGTTCCACAGCTTCGCCGAGGTGGCAGCGCTCGCCTCGGCGCGCAGCCGTGCGCTGCGCTCCTCGTTCCGGCCGACCTACAACATGGCGGTCAACCTCGTCCGGCGCTACGAGCGGCACGAGGCGTTCCGTCTCGTACGCTCCTCCTTCGCCCAGTACCTCAGCGACGCCCCGCTCGAGCGCCAGCTCGAGGGCCGCCTGCGCGTGCTCGAGGCGCGCGGCTACGTCCAGGGATGGGCGGTGACGCCCTGGGGCGAGCGACTGGCCGGGCTCTACCACGACTGCGACCTCCTCGTGGCCGAGGCGATGCGTGCCGGCCTGCTCGACGGCCTGGACGCGCCGAGCCTCGCCGCGCTCGTCTCCCTCGCGACCTTCGAGGCGCGTCGCTCGGCCGCTCGTGCCGAGCTGGCCGGCCTCGGCATCGCGCCGCGAGCCGAGGAGCTGCTGGCCCTCGCCGGCGCGCTGCGCGAGGAGGAGCGGGCGGCGCGCCTGCCGCCCACCCGGTCCCTCGACGCGGGCTTCGCGCGGCTCGCCTTCGAGTGGGCGCGCGGCGCCTCCCTGCGCCACCTGCTGGCTCCCGAGGCCGCCCGACGCCGCGCGCGCCGGGGGAGGACCCAGACGGCGCCGATCTCGCCCGGCGACTTCGTGCGCAACGTGAAGCAGCTCGTGGACCTGCTCCGCCAGATCGCCGTCGTGGCCCACGACGAGCGGTGCGCGCTGACGGCGCGGCGCGCGGCGGACCAGCTGGAACGGGGGGTGGTCGCCGCATCCAGCCGCCTCGAACCGTTCGACGGCGAGCGATCCGACCAGGTGAACGGCAATCCGCCCTAGCGCCAGTGGGTTCTCGTAATCTCGTCCGGGCATGTCCGCCTACGCCGCCGAGACCTTCACCGACGAGGAGCGGGCCGTCCTCCGCCCGTACGTGACCAACCTCGACGGACCGGTGTTCGCGCTCGTGAACCTGCCGGAGGTGGTGAAGGGCGCCCTCTTCGCCCGCTACTCGCGCTCGTCGAAGAGCCTGCGCCGGCTGTTCCTCGACGAGTTCGTGGAGGACCTCGACACGGCCGGCGACGCGTCGGTCGACGCCACGGTCGGGCTGCGGCGTGCCGAGGAGCTGTACCGCCGGGTCTTCGTCGAGTACGGCGACGACTCCGTGGCCCAGCTCGGCGGCGTCCACCTCGCCTGCGAGCAGGCCTCCAACCTCCTCACGAAGATCCTCGAGCGCGGCCGGCTGATGGCCTACCTCGAGCAGTCGACCCGCTACGTGCCCTACGACCGGCGGATGCCGACCGGGCACTACCGCTACCGGCGCGACCCGGAGATCCTCGACTCGCCGCTCGGCGCCCGCTACGTCGGCGAGATGGACCGCATGTTCGACACCTACGGCGCGCTCCTGCCGCGGCTCGAGGCGCACCTCGTGCGGGCGTTCCCGAACCGGCCCGAGGTCCCCGAGCTCGCCTGGCGCGCCTCCGTGCGCGCGCGGGCGCTCGACGTGCTCCGCGGGCTGCTGCCCGCCGGCTCCCTCTCCAACGTCGGGATCTACGGCTCT
The DNA here is from genome assembly GCA_035294085.1 of Acidimicrobiales bacterium. NCBI lineage: Bacteria > Bacillati > Actinomycetota > Acidimicrobiia > Acidimicrobiales > Acidimicrobiales bacterium. The sequence continues at coordinate 13,150 of DATGLP010000007.1, forward strand.
GGCCAGGCCTACGAGGCGCTCCTCCTGCGGATGCGGGTCCACCCCCTCCCCGAGGCGCGCGCCTACGCCGAGCGCATGCTCGAGGAGCTGCGCAAGGTGATCCCCTCCTTCCTCGAGCGCCTCGATCGGCCCGACCGCGGCGGCGAGTGGAGCGAGTACCTCGCGTCGACCCGTTCCGCCACGCGCGAGGTGGTCGCGCGCCTGTGGCCCGACGACGGGGGCGAGGGGGGGGCGCTGGCGCCCTCGGTCGAGCTCACGGACTTCGACCCCGAGGGGGAGGAGAAGGTCCTCGCGGCGATCTGCTACCCGCTCTCGGGGCGCTCGGACGCGGCCGTCGCCCGGCGGGTGGCCGCCCTCGGGGAGGGCGAGCGCGCCGAGCTGCTCGCCGCCTACGTGGGCGAGCGCCGGAACCGCCGGCACCGCCCCGGCCGGGCCTTCGAGCGGACGTCCTACCGGTTCGACATCGTGTCCGACTACGGCGTCTTCCGGGACCTGCAGCGCCACCGGCTGCTCACGATCGAGTGGCAGCCGCTCGGCACCCGCCTCGGCTACACGGTCCCAGAGCTCGTCGTCGAAGCCGGGCTCGAGCGGCCGTTCGTGGACTCGCTCGAGCGCGCCCGGGAGCTCCACGAGGCCCTCCTCGAGCGCTTCCCCGAGCAGGCCGCCTACGCCGTGCCGCTCGCGTACCACGTCCGCTACTCGATGGAGATGAACGCCCGAGAGGCGATGCACCTCGTGGAGCTGCGCTCCAGTGCCCAGGGGCACCCCGCCTACCGCCGTATCGCACGCGAGATGCACCGCCTCATCGGCGAGGTGGCCGGGCACCGTGGGATCGCGCGGGCGATGCGCTTCGTCGACCACGACGACGCCCCGCTCGGGCGGCTCGACGCCGAGGTCCGCGTCGAGGCCCGTCGGCGATCGGGCGGGGCGGCGCCCTGAGCGAGCGGCCCTTGACGCGCCGGGACCACGCGGTCATCAATGGAGCGTCCCGCACCCGGGCAACCGTCGAGGGGAGCTCCGTCAGCGCTCCTGGTCGTTCCGGCGGGGCAGTTGCGCAGGGCGGGGCCCAGGGAGCCAAGTAGAGAACGTCCGCTGCGGAGGCGGCGCAGGGCGCGCCGGCAGCGCCGGTCGGATGGTACCAACGGCACCCTGGGCCCACCTGCGCGCTGGGCATGGTCGGGCGCAGGATCGGGAATCTTCGCGCCCGTGGCGTCGTTATCGACCTGCCGTATAGTGACCGCGCTCAGGGGGCCGGGACGCACGCCGCCCGGGTCGCACAGCCGAACGTGCGAGGGAGTTTGATGCCGAGCGAGATGGACAGCGAGCTCGACGCCGAGCTCGACGCCGAGGCCGACCTCGAGGACCTCGAGGACGAGCTCCTCGACGAGGAAGACCTCGTCGAGGAGGACGAGCTCGGCCCCGATGACGTCGCCGACGTCGACGAGGACGACGCGAGCCTGCTCGACGCCGTCGACGGCCCGCTCGCGCGCGCCCCGGCCATCGCCGAGGCCGAGGAGGTCGTCGACGAGGACGAGGACGAGCTCGACGACGATGACGTCGAGGCGAGCCTCGACGTCATCTTGAAGGAGCGCCTCGTCGTTCCCGAGGAGGAGGAGGACGAGGAGGAGGAGGCGACGGATGCCGAGGACCGCGTCGACGGCGCGGCGCGGGTGCTCCCGAAGCAGCCCGGCGAGTTCGTCTGCCAGTCGTGCTTCCTCGTGAAGAGCGAGACGCAGCTCGCCGACCGGGCGCGCGGGCTGTGCCGGGACTGCGTGTGATGGCGGGCGAGCGCGGCGAGCGGCCGCTGTTCGAGGAGCTCCTCGACTACGCCGTCTACGCGCCGCTCGGTGCCGCGCTCGCGCTGGCGGACGAGCTGCCGCGCCTCGTCGAACGGGGGCGGGCGCGCCTCGCGGGGAGGGTCTCGACGGCCTCGTTCATCGGGCGCGCCGTCGTCGCGACGGGCCGGCGCCGCGTCGAGGAGGTCCTCGCCGGCCGTCCACCGGTGCGCGGCCCGCGCCGCCCGGCGCCGGCCGACCGGGCGGGCGCGCCCGAGGCGGGCTCGGCGGGCCAGCCGAGCGCCCGCGACCTCGCCATCCCCGGCTACGACACGCTCGCCGCGTCGCAGGTGGTCGCGCGGCTGGCGGGCCTCTCGCGCGAGGAGCTCGAGGCGGTGCGGCGCTACGAGGCGAGCACCCGCCAGCGGCGGACCATCCTCACCCGCATCGAGCAGCTCACCGGCGAGGTGGCCCACGGCACCAGCTGAGGGGCTGTCGTTCCGCTGCGCCGAACCGGCTGACGCCGAGCCGCTCGCCCGCCTCCTCGAGGCGGCGGCCCTCGAGGCCACGGCGTTCGCCCGCCGCACGCGCCGCTCCCGCTCGGCCCGCACGACCTCTGGCGCCTGCCTCGCGACCTTGCTGCGGGACCCGGCGTGGCGAGGCGTCGTCGCTACTCGATCGGGCCGGCTCGTCGGCGCAGCGCTCGCCACCGACGACGGGGCCGAGACAGGGTTCGCACGCGTCGAGGTGCTCTACGTGCTGCCCGGCGAGCGACGCGCCGGCATCGGCCGGCGCCTGCTCGCCGACGTCGTCGCCTGGGCGACGGCGCGAGGTCGGGAGGGCCTCGACGTCGTCACGGCGCCGGGCGACCGGGCGTCGAAGGCGTTCCTCGAGGCGGCGGGGCTGAAGGCCCGCCTCATCGTGATGCATCGGCCCCTCCCGTGAGCGAGTCCGCACCGGGCACCCGCCTCGAGCCGTGCGCCGGCGCGGTCCTCGTCGAGGGGGAGGCCCTCCTGCTCGTGCGGCGGCGGAACCCGCCCGGACGTGGTCGCTGGAGCCTGCCGGGCGGGCGCGTCGAGGCGGGCGAGACGCCGGCGCAGGCGGCGGCCCGGGAGCTGTACGAGGAGACCGGCATCGACGCGGCGATCGGTGACCTGCTCGGCACGGCGGTGCTCGCCGGCCGCTACCTCGTCTACGACTTCGTCGCCACGCGCAGGTCCCCCGGCGAGCCGGTCGCGGGCCACGACGCGAGCGAGGCTCGTTTCGTGCTCCTCCGGGAGCTGGCCAGCCTACCGCTCGCCGAGGGGCTCCTCGACTGGCTCCGCGGGCACGGGCTCGCCGTCGACGGCCCCTGAGGCTGGACCGTGGCCGCGCCCGACGTGCGTCCCGGGGTCGGTCGCCGCCGCGCGGCGGGGCGCGAGGGCCTCGTCGCGGCCGGCGCCGGAGGGCCGCGGCTGCCCCGGCGCGGGGCGCCTGGACGCGCGCGGCGAGCGCCGGGGCGCGCTCGCGACCGGGCGCGGCGGGGGCGGCATCGCAAGCCCGAGCAGGGGAGCGAGGGCGGGGACGCGCCCCGCGGCGAGCGCGGCGGCGCGGCGCACGTCGCCGGTCGGGTCGTCGGGCAGACCCGCCGGCTTGACCGAACGCCGCAGGGGGGAGGCCGCGGCTGCCTCGAGGAGGGCGATCCACCGCTCCGCCGGCGTCGAGGGCGAGAGGGCAGCGGAGGCGGCCTCGGCGAGCGGGGCCACGAGCGCCGCGGGCAGCCGGGTGGAGGGCTCCGGTGGGCGGCCGGCGAGCCGCAGCGCCTGGAGGACACGTCCCTCCTCGAGCGCACGGGCGATGTCGGCCTCCCACGCGGCGCGCAGCTTGGCGCGACGCTCGTCGAGGGCCTCGCGCAGTCGACCGAGCAGGGCGCGTCCGTGCTCGTCGCGCGGCGCCGCGCCGACGACGCTGGCCCGCAGGTCGCGCAGCGTGATGGTGTCGAGGCGGGCGACCGCGGCCTCGGCGCGATCCAGCCAGGTCGCCTGGCGGACGGCGGGGAGGAGCTCCTCCGCCAGCGCGATGATCGCCTCCCCGCCCGGGGACGGCCGCCCCTCGCTGCGCGCGGCGGCCTCCTCCTCGGCGAGGGCGCGCCGTACCGCCGGCAGGCCGCCGTCGGCGAGGCGCTCGGCGATCGGCCGCTGCTCTGGCGGCAGGGAGGCGATGAGCGCGTCCCGGTGCGCGCGAGCCGGCGCGAGGCGCGCCGGCCGGGTGGTACCACCTTCGGCCCGCTCCGGCCGCCGGCGGCCCGTCGGCTCCCGCCGCTCGGCTCGCGCGCCGCGGGCAGGCTCCTCGCCGGGGCCCGTGGCGCGCGCCCGGCGAATCCGCCGCTCGCGGCGCGGCGCGCGGCGCTCGCCGTCCTCGGCGGTGGCCGGTTCGCGCCGGCGGCGATCTCGGCGCTCGAGGAGGGTGGCCGTGACCCGTCCGGAGCCCTCGTGCGCCGGGCGCAGCTCGATCCGGTTCTGCTCCGGCTGGCGCGTCGGCAGCGGGGCGACCGCCGTGACGGCGAGACCCTCGAGCTCGGCCTCGACCTCGGCGCGCAGGACGTCGCCGACGCGCGCGCCCGGCGGGACGAGCCCGGCGTCGAGGCTGCCGCGCGGCTGGAGCGCGCCGGCGGCACGCCAGGTGAACGACCCGTCGGCGCGTCGCGAGGTGAGCTCGATGTCGATGCGTCGTGCCATCCAGCCTCGAAAGCTACCCCGTCCCGTCCAGGCTCGTACCGCCGGCCGTGCGCCGCCCGCCTCGGCGGTAGCCTGCGAGCCGGCGTCGCACGAGGAGGGGCCGGCTCGGCGTGGGCCCAGGAATCTACCGCATGCACCTGCGGGCGCTGACCCGCGACGAGTCCGTGAAGCACCAGCGCGTCGCGCCGGGGACCTGGCGGCGCGTACTCCGCTTCGCCGCGCCCTACCGACGCCTGCTCGCGCTCTTCCTCGTACTCATCGTGGCCGATGCCGTCGTGGGGGTGGCGAACCCCCTCCTGTACCGGATGATCATCAATCGCGGCATCCTGCGGCGCGACGTCGGCCTCGTCGTCGGGGTGGCTGCGGTCGTGGCCGGGCTCGCCCTCCTCGACGCGGCGTTCGGCGTCGCGCAGCGCTACCTGTCGGCGCGCATCGGCGAGGGACTCATCTTCGACCTGCGCTCCCAGGTCTTCGCGCACCTCCAGAAGATGCCGCTCGCCTTCTTCACCCGGGCGCAGACCGGCGCGCTCGTCTCCCGGCTCAACAACGACGTGCTCGGCGCGCAGCAGGCGTTCACGGACACCTTCTCGAACGTGATCGGGAACTTCGTCGGCGTCGCGCTCGTCGTCGCTGCCATGCTCGTGCTCTCGTGGCCGATCACGCTCGCCGCGCTGGCGCTGCTCCCGCTGTTCATCCTCCCGGCTCGCCTCGTGGGACGGCGCCTGCAGAAGATCACCCGCGAGGCCTACGGGCTCAACGCCGAGATGACCTCGATGATGACCGAGCGCTTCAACGTCGCGGGCGCGCTGCTCGTCAAGCTCTTCGGCCGGCCCGGGCGCGAGCGCGCGGACTTCGACCGTCGCGCCGGGCGCGTGCGCGACATCGGCGTCGTGCAGGCGATGTACGGGCGGCTCTTCTTCGCCGCCCTGATGCTCACCGCCTCGCTCGCCACCGCCCTCGTCTACGGCTGGGGCGGCACGCTCGCCATCCGGGGCGCGCTGAACGTCGGCACGGTCGTCGCCCTGGTCGCCTACCTGAACCGCCTCTACGGGCCGCTCACCCAGCTCTCGAACGTACAGGTCGACGTGATGACGGCGCTCGTCTCCTTCGAGCGCGTCTTCGAGGTGCTCGACCTCGAGCCGATGATCGCCGAGCGCCCGGGGGCGCGCGAGCTCGCGCCCGGGCCGGTCCGGCTCGAGCTTCGACACGTCGACTTCGCCTACCCGGGGGCCCAGGAGGTCTCGCTCGCCTCGCTCGAGTCGGTCGCCGTCCTCGAGCGCTCGCCGCGCACCCCGGTCCTCCACGACGTCTCCTTCACCGTCGAGCCCGGCTCGATGGTCGCCCTCGTCGGGCCGACCGGTGCGGGCAAGACGACGATCGGCTACCTCGTCGCTCGCCTGTACGAGGTGGACCGGGGAGCGGTCCTCCTGAACGGGGTGGACGTGCGCGACCTCACGCTCTCCTCGGTGCGTCGCGCCGTCGGCCTCGTCACCCAGGACGCCCACCTCCTCCACGACACGATCCGGGCGAACCTGCTCTACGCCAAGCCGGACGCGACCGAGGAGGAGCTGCGCGACGCGCTGCGCGCCGCCCAGGTGCTCGAGCTCGTGGACTCGCTGCCCGACGGGCTCGACACCTTGGTCGGCGACCGCGGCTACCGGCTCTCGGGCGGGGAGAAGCAGCGCGTCGCGATCGCCCGGCTGCTGCTCAAGTCACCCGCCGTCGTCGTGCTCGACGAGGCGACGGCACACCTCGACTCCGAGTCCGAGGTCGCCGTCCAGCACGCGCTCGACGCGGCCCTCGCCGGCCGCACCTCGCTCGTCATCGCGCACCGCCTCTCGACGGTGCGCGGCGCCGACGAGATCCTCGTCCTCGACGCCGGGCGCATCGTCGAGCGAGGTCGCCACGACGAGCTCCTCGCGCTCGGTGGCCTGTACGCAGACCTGTACCGGACGCAGTTCGCCGAGCCGCCCGCCGTGCCGGTGCGACCGTGAGGCGCAGGGCAGCGCGCCGGCCCGGCGCCGCCTGATCGACCCCGACCGACCACCGCACCCGGTCGGGTGGGGTTGACGCGCCCGGCCCGAGTCGCAACGATAGGGAGCGGTGGCGGAGCGAGCTCCGCCCCGGACAGGAACGGAAGGGAGTCGGCGTGAGAACGTTGGACTCGTCCGAAGGCGCTGGTCCACCGGGCCGGTAGTGCCCGGGCCTCGGCCCGGGCAGAGCCTGCGTCCGGAGGCAGCCGATCAGCGCCGTCTGAGGGGCGGCCGAGGCGCCGCCCGCTTCCTCGGGGTATGCCCGGCAGGTGCAACAGGCCGACCTCCGGACGGTTGTGGCAGACAAGCACGGCCGGAGCTCCGAGCCGGAACAGAACTTCTCGAGATGGGCTGGCGTCTGCCAGCCCATCTTGTTGCCTTCCCGGGCCGTCCTGCGCTCCGCCGGCCCGTGCCATGGTCCGGGGCGTCGCGCCGGCACCGCTCGCCGAGCCGACCGGCCAGGCGCGGTCGATCGCGCAGGCGACGAGCCAGCCCGCGAGCTCGTCGCCGTGCACGAGGGCGGCCTCGGCCGACGCCGGCGCGGCCGCTCGATGTCCGCTTCGCCCCGCGTGCGCTCTCGGCGAGGGCCGCGCTGTCCGTGAACCGTGCTTCCGGCCAGACGGCGAGCGCTACTGCGCTAGCGCCGATAAGCGTCGTTATGTAATGTTTAGTCGCTCGGCCGTCGGTGGCGGTCCGGCTTCGGGCCTTCCGTCTCTAGCGCCCGAGCACGTCTGCGTGCTCGCGTGGGCGTCGGCGAGGAGGGCGGGTTGCGATGCCGGTGCACGAAGCGTGGCTCGAGGAGCTCCCCCCGGACGAGTGCGACGTGCTGCTGCGAGCCGGAAGCGTCGGGCGCGTCGCGTTCGTGGTCGGCGACTTCCCGGTGATCGTGCCAGTGAACTACCAGGTCGTGTCGACGACGCAGGGCGAGCGTCTGGCGCTGCGGACCCGCGAGGGCGGCCTGATCGACGAGGCGCCGATCTCCGTCGCCTTCGAGATCGACGGGATCGACCCCCTGCGACGACAGGGCTGGTCCGTCCTCGTGCGCGGCGCCCTGCGGCACGCCTCGCCCGAGGAGGTCTTGCAGCCGCCCGGGCTCGAGCCGTGGGTCGACGGCCGGCGGGAGGTGATCGTGCTGATCGAGCCCTACAAGGTGACGGGCCGACGTCTCCACGCCGCGTCCAGCGGCTGGCCGTTCCACCTGCGCGCCTACCTGTGATCGGCTCCGCGCCCCACGGCGCGGGCGCGGCGCGCGGCACGTGGGACTTGCGCCCCTAGCGCCGGCGCGAGGCTTCGTGCACGCTCACGGTGAAGCGTCGTGCACGCTGTCTCCGGAAGGAAGGTGATGTCTATGTCACTGGTGAAGCACGAGCGCTCCCGCTACGACCTGATGTCGCGAAGCCGCGACCTGTTCGACCGCTTCTTCGACGACTGGCCCGAGATCTTCCGCCGCCCGATCCTGCTCTGGCCGACCGAGCGGCCGACGATGAACGTGGAGGAGTTCGTCGAGGACGGGACCCTGGTCGTGCGGGCCGAGCTGCCGGGCATCGACCCGGACAAGGACGTCGAGATCGCCATCGCCGACGACACGCTGCGGATCCAGGCCGAGCGCCGGGAGGAGGAGAAGACCGAGGGCCGCGACTACGTCTGCCGGGAGCTGCGCTACGGCTCGTTCAGCCGAGAGCTCCCTCTGCCGTCGGGCGTGTCCGAGTCCGACGTGAAGGCCAGCTACAAGAACGGCGTCCTCGAGGTCCGCGTCCCGGTCCCGAAGGAAGCGGCGAGGGTCGAGAAGAAGATCCCCATCTCCAAGGCCTAGCCCGTGTCGGCCTCCGCCGGGTGCGCGGCGCCCGGCGGAGGCGGTGCACGCGCCGCCCTCAGCTGAACTTGACGTTCACGTAAGGATCGCCGAAGCTGGTAGCGCCGCGTCGCGCGGCGTTCCCAGTGAGGTGATGATCCGCCGATGAGCCTTGCCCGTCGCGTCCTCGTCCCGAGCCCGGCGCCTGGCGCCGACCACGAGCGGTACAAGTGGACGGCGCTCGCCAACACGACGCTCGGGATGCTGATGGCCACCGTCAACAGCTCCATCACGCTCATCGCGATGCCGGACATCTTCCGGGGCATCCGGCTCAACCCGCTGACGCCCGGGAACTCGAGCTACCTGCTGTGGATGCTGATGAGCTTCCTCGTCGTCACGGCGGTGCTCCTCGTGAGCCTCGGCCGGGTCGGTGACATGTTCGGCCGTGTCCGCATCTTCACCCTCGGGTTCGCGACCTTCACCGTCTTCTCGATCCTCCTGTCGGTGACGTGGCTCCACGGCGGCGCTGGCGCGCTGTGGCTGATCGTCATGCGCGTCGGGCAGGGGGTGGGAGGCGCCTTCATCTTCGCCAACTCGGCGCCGATCCTCACCGATGCCTTCCCCATCCACCAGCGAGGCCTGGCACTCGGCGTGAACAGCGTCGCCGGTATCTCCGGCTCCTTCATCGGGCTCGTGCTCGGTGGGCTCCTCGGACCGGTCGAGTGGCACCTCGTGTTCCTCATCTCGGTCCCCTTCGGCCTCCTCGGGACGCTGTGGGCGCTGCTCAAGCTCGAGGACCGCGGGATCCGGACCCCGTCGCGCATCGACTGGTGGGGCAACGGGACCTTCGCCTTCGGCCTCGTCCTCGTCCTCGTCGGCATCACCTACGGCATCGAGCCCTACGGTCGCCACTCGATGGGCTGGACGAACCCGCTCGTGCTCGCCTGCCTCGGCGCCGGCATCGCCCTCCTCGTGGCCTTCGCCGTCGTCGAGCGCCACGTCGACCGGCCGATGCTGAACCTCCGCCTGTTCAAGATCCGCGCCTTCTCCGCGGGCACGCTCGCGACCTTCCTCGCCTCGCTCGGCCGCGGCGGCCTCATGTTCATCCTCATCATGTGGCTCCAGGGGGTGTGGCTCCCCCAGCACGGCTACAGCTTCTCCTCGACGCCGCTGTGGGCGGGGATCTACATGCTCCCGCTCACCGTCGGGTTCCTCCTCGCCGGCCCCCTCGCGGGCGTCCTGTCGGACCGCTTCGGCGCCCGTCCCTTCGCCACGGGCGGCATGGCGGTCGCCGCGCTCAGCTTCGGGCTGCTCGAGGTGCTCCCGGTCAACTTCACCTACCTCCCCTTCGCCCTCCTCATCCTCCTCATGGGGCTCGGGATGGGGATCTTCTCGGCCCCGAACCAGGCCGGGATCATGAACAGCCTCCCGCCGGACCAGCGCGGCGCAGGCGCCGGGGTCGTGATGACGTTCCAGAACTCCGCGATGGTGCTGTCGATCGGCGTGTTCTTCACGCTCGTCATCATCGGGCTCTCCGCGACCCTGCCCCACGCCCTCCTCGCTGGGCTCACGGCCCAGGGCGTGCCACGACCGGTGGCCGCGAAGGTCGCCGCGCTCCCGCCGGTGGGGAGCCTCTTCGCGGCCTTCCTCGGCTACAACCCGATGCAGACCCTGCTCGGCCCGGCGCTCTCCCGGCTGCCGGCAGCGCGTGCCCACTACCTGACCGGCCGCAGCTTCTTCCCCGCGCTGCTCTCCCAGCCGTTCGAGGCCGGGCTCCAGAAGGCCTTCACCTTCGCGCTCGTCGCCTGCCTCGTCGCGGCAGGCGCGTCGTGGCTGCGCGGTCGGCGCTACGTGCACGACCTGCACGCGCTCGTGCACGAGGAGGGCGCGGGACGTGCGCCGGCCGCCGCTCCCGACGCGGCCGAGGGCCAGGTCGAGGCGGCCGGGGGCCGCCGCGGCCGTGCCTGAGCGAGCCGGCGCGGCCTCGGCCGGGGCAGCGCCCGCCTCGCGCGCTCCCGCCGAGCGCGACCCGTCCCACCTCGTCCGCATCGGTGAGGCCGCGCTCGAGACCGGCGTGTCCGAGCGGACCCTGCGCTACTACGAGGAGCTCGGCCTCCTGTCCCCTGCCACCCACCCGCCGGGCCGCAGCCGCCGCTACGGCGCCGAGCAGCTCGCGCGCGTCCGGCGCATCCGAGAGCTGCAGGAGACGATGGGCCTCAACCTCGAGGAGATCCGTCGCCTCCTCGACGCCGAGGCGCGCATCGAGGGGCTGCGGGCCGCCTGGGAGCGCAACGGGGACCCCCGGGCGCGCCTCGCCATCCTCGACGAGGGCCTCGCCGTCAACCTCGCGCTGCGTGCCCGCGTCGAACGCCAGCTCCGCCGCGCGAGCGACCTGCTCGCCCAGATCGACGCTCGCCTCGAGCGGATCGAGGCACTGCGCGCCGAGCTCACCGCTCCCCCGGCGCGCCGCAGCGCTCAGGCGCTGTCGCGCTCCGCGAACTCCCGGTAGGCGGAGAAGGCCCGCGGCCCCCAGACCGTCCCCGGTCCCCCGTTCATCATGACCGCCACCCCGAGCGCCTCGGCGACCTCCGGCGCGCTCGCCCCAGCTCGCGCCGCGCCGCGAGCGTGCGCCACGATGCAGCCGTCGCACTCCCGGCTCACCGCGATGGCGAGCGCGATGAGCTCCTTCGTCTTCCTGCTCAGGGCGCCGTCCGCCATCGCGGCCCGGGCCAGCTGGGCGTACGCGGCGTAGACGGGGCCGATCTCCTCGCGCAGGGCCCGACCCAGGTCCCGCAGCTCGTCCTGCAGCTCATGCGCTCGATGCACGGTGGTCCCTCCTCGCCCGACGCCGAAGCGCCCTCCACGTGGCTGGACGGTAGTAGGGACGCTCGGGCGGCCACGAGTCCGGCGCGCCCGTCGCGCAGGCATGCGCCGCGACGGCGCGGACGCTCTGCCTGATCGGGCAACTCTCGATACCCCTATTGCTTCTATGGAAGTGCAACACCTCCCGACCAATATGTCCGAATCATCACCATCTATTTCCTGGTCGGCAATCCGTATAAGTGCCGACCGTCTGGGCGGCAATGGCGAGCAATTCTCTGTTGCAGAACGCATGTATGGCCACTACCGTCGTGCGCGCTGATCGTGAATGGGACGGAACTCATTGGCTTTCAGCGCGTTACGAGGCATCTGAGGTTTCGACGGGGAGCCAGCGCGATGCGGGCGCCCGGAGTGAGGCGAGGTACATGGTGAGGAGCGGAGCAGCACGTTCCGGTGCTCGCAGCGGCTCTCTGCCCTCGCTGCGGACAGGCAGCGCTCCAGACTGCACCGACCTCTGGCGCCGCTTCTGGGAGCGCCGCGATCGGTCCGCTCGCAACGAGCTCGCGCTGGCCTACGAGCCCCTCGTCCACACGACCGTTCGGCGCCTTCCGGCTCACGTTCGGAACTATTGGGACAAGGAGGACCTCGCCGGCTTCGGCCTTCTCGGCCTCCTCGAGGCGATCGATCGCTGGACGGAAGGCTCCGACGCGAGCCATTTCCCCGCCTACGCCATCCAGCGAATCCGCGGTGCGATATTCGACGAACTACGCCGACTGGACTGGCTGACGCGTGCGGCCCGTCGGCGGGTCGTCACCTACCGCGTCACGATGGAGGCGCTGTCGAGCGAGCTCGGCCGGGTGCCGGACGCGGCAGAGGTGCTGGAGGGAATGGGCGTCGACGCCGACGCCGGCGCCGAGCTCCTGCGCGACGTCCAGGCCTCGCAGCTGCTCCACCTCGAGCACGCCGCGGGCGACCCCGACGCCGAGGAGCCGCAGGCGCTCATCGACCTCATCACCGCGGACGCGGAGAGCGAGCCGGAGCCGCAGCTGCTTGCCGCCGAGCAGATCGCCGAGATCCGCCGGGCCGTCACGAGCCTCCCCGAGCGCCAGCGCACGGTGGTCCTCCTCCACTTCCTCGGCGGCCTCACCCAGGCGCAGATCGGCCGGCTCCTCGGCGTCAGCAACTCGCGGGTCTGCCAGATCGAGGCGAGCGCCATCGAGACGCTGCGAAAGGTCCTCGCCGCGCCGACGAACCCGACGCCGAGCCGCTGCAGCTGAGCCGCCGGGGCGCCGGAGCGCGATCTTGCGCTCCGTGCAAGGTTATAGTGCGTGTAATGACCACGGAAGCGCTCAGCGGCCCGGCCGCGCCCCGCCCCGAGCACGCCGGCCGGAGGGATCGAAAGAAGCTCGCGACCCGCCAGGCGCTGGTGCTCGCAGCGCTCGAGCTCGTCGCGCAGCGCGGCTTCTCGCACGTCACCGTGGAGGACATCGCGGCGGCGGCCGACGTGTCGACACGGACCTTCTTCAACTACTTCCCCTCGAAGGAGGCGGCCATCATCGGCGAGGGGCCCGAGGAGCTCGAGGCGCTGCGCGCGGACCTGCTCGCCCAGCCGGACGAGCTGCCGCCGCTCGAGGCGCTGCGCGCGACGATGCTCTCGGCGATCGACCGGCGCGAGCGCGAGGCCGAAGCGTTCGGCCCCGGGCGGCCCGCCTGGCTGCACCGCTGCCAGCTCGTCAACAGCGAACCGGTACTCCGGGCCGCGCTCGCCGCGCACGGCGCCGCGGTCGAGCGGATCCTGACCTCGGCGCTCGCCAGCCGTCTCGGCGTCGACCCCGAGGCGGACCCCTACCCAGCCGTGGCGGTCCTCGCCGCGACCGGGGCGACGCGGGCGGCGGTCATGTTCTGGGGCAGGACCGGCGGGCGGGTGCCGATCCGCCAGGTCGTCGAGGCCGCCTTCGACCTCCTCGCGGCGGGCCTCGCCGACCACGGGCGCGCCGGGCGGGCGCGTGCGGCGCAACGAGGCCGGGGTGCGCGCCGTGCGCAGCTCGCCTCGCCGGCACCGGCGTCGAGGGAGGCGACGCGATGAGCGCTCGCGGCGTTGGCAGCGCGGTCCGCCCGACGGGCGGTGAGCTCACGCACCGGCGGATCCTCGTCATCATCGGCGCCCTCATGCTCGGCATGCTCCTCGCCGCGCTGGACCAGACCATCGTCTCCACCGCGCTGCCGACCATCGTCGGCGACCTGAACGGCGCGGCCCACATCGCGTGGGTCGTCACCGCCTACCTCCTCGCCTCGACCGCGTCGACGCCGCTGTGGGGCAAGCTCGGTGACCTCTACGGCCGGAAGGTCTTCTTCCAGGCCGCGATCGTCCTCTTCCTGATCGGCTCCGCGCTGTCGGGGCTGAGCACGAGCCTGCTCGAGCTCATCGTCTTCCGCGCGCTCCAGGGGCTCGGCGCGGGCGGCCTCATGGTCGGGGCGCAGGCCATCGTCGGGGACGTCGTGCCGCCGCGCGACCGAGGCCGCTACCAGGGGCTGTTCGGCGCGGTCTTCGGCGTCGCGAGCATCGTCGGGCCGCTGCTCGGGGGGGTGTTCGTCGACGACCTGTCCTGGCGGTGGATCTTCTACATCAACGTCCCCGTCGGCCTCGCCGCGCTCGTGGTGGTCGCGAGCGCCGTCCCCGGCCACCTCGGGCGCGTCGAGCACGTGATCGACTACCTCGGCGCCGGGCTCCTCGCCCTCGCGACGACCGCCTTCGTCCTGCTCACGAGCCTCGGCGGCGTCACCTACCCGTGGTCCTCGGCGCCCATCTACCTCCTCGGTGTGCTCGGCGCGGCGCTGCTCGCCGCGTTCCTCCTCGCCGAGCGCCGCTCGCGCGAGCCCGTGCTGCCGCTCCACCTCTTCGGCAACCAGACCTTCGCGGTGGCGAACCTCATCAGCTTCATCGTCGGCTTCGCCATGTTCGGTGCGATCGTCTTCCTGCCGATCTTCTTCCAGGTCGTGCGAGGGGTGAGCCCGACCGCGTCGGGCATCCGCCTGCTCCCGTTGATGGCCGGCGTGCTGTCGGTGTCGATCCTCGCGGGCCAGGTGATCAGCCGGACGGGCCGGTACCGGTTCTTCCCGATCGCGGGCACCGCCGTGATGTCGCTCGGGCTGTACCTCGTCTCGCGCTACTCGCCGACGACGAGCACCCTCGAGGAGACGCTCTTCATGGTCGTCCTCGGGATGGGGCTCGGGGCGGTGATGCAGGTCCTCGTCATCGTCGTGCAGAACGCCGTGGCGCACCGCGACCTCGGCGTCGCCACCTCCGCAGCGACCTTCTTCCGTTCGATCGGCGGCTGCTTCGGGACGGCGGTCTTCGGCGCCGTGTTCGCCAACACCCTCGTCGCTCGCCTCGCGCGTGCGCTGCGCGGCCTCCCGGTCACCCATCAGCTCGCCACCGCCCAGATCACCCCGGGGCTCCTGCGGACGCTCCCGCCCGGCGTGCGCCACGGGGTGGTCACCGCCTACGCGGGCTCGATCGAGGAGGTGTTCGTCGTCGCCGTCCCGATCGCCGCGCTCGCCTTCGTCGGTTCCTGGCTCATCCCCCACGTCGAGCTGCGCCGCAGCTGGACGGCCCCGCCGTCGGAGGAGTCGCCGGGTCGCGTCGAGGTGCCGAGCGCGACGGCGGCCGCCGAGCTCGGCTGACGCGCGCCGCCTCCCCCGGTGACCGACCGGATCTTCGCCTCGCTCGGCAGGGCCACCGTCCGATTCCGCTGGGTGATCCTGCTCGCCTGGCTCGCCGCGGCGCTGGTGTGCTCGCGGGCGCTGCCGAGCCTCGGCAGCGAGGTCAACAACTCCAACAGCCAGTTCCTGCCGGCGAACGCGCCGAGCACGGTCGCGGCCAACCTCGCCATTCCACTCCTCGGCGACCAGAACCACTACAGCCAGGTCATCGTGGTCGCCGTGCGCCGCGGCGCTCGGCTCGGCGTGGCGGACGCCGCTGCGCTGGCGCGCGAGGTCGTCGCGGCGCGTCGGCTCCCCGAGGTCGTCGCGGCGCGCGCGCTCGGCGTCTCCCCCGACGGCCACGCCGCCCAGCTGTTCGTCAACGCCCACATCAACCAGGTCGACATCAGCGGCGAGAAGCGGCTCATCGACGGCCTCGAGCGCACCTTCCGTGCGATCCACCCGCCGCCGGGGCTCGAGCTCCACGTCGCCGGGCCGGTCGCCTCCAACGTGGCCAACCAGGAGCGCTCCATCGCGGCCGGCAACCGCACCCAGGTGCTCTCCGTCGTCTTCATCGTCGTCCTGCTCCTCGTCATCTTCCGCTCGCTCCTCGCGCCGCTCGTGACCTTGCTCCCGGCGGGCCTCGCGCTGGTGGTCGCGGACCGCGTCATCGGCGAGCTCGGCGCGCACGGCCTGCAGATCTCGGAGATCACCCAGCTCCTGCTCATCGTCCTCGTGCTCGGTGCCGGCACCGACTACGGGCTGTTCCTCGTCTTTCGCGTACGTGAGGAGCTGCGCGGCGGTCGGCCTCGTCGGGAGGCGGTTGCGCACGCCGTCGAGCGCGTCGGCGAGTCGATCACCGCGTCGGCCGCGACGGTGATCTTCGCGCTGCTCAGCCTCCTGCTCGCGACCTTCGGCATCTACAAGGACCTCGGCATCCCCCTCGCCGTCGGCATCGGCGTGATGCTGGCGGCCGGCCTCACCCTCCTCCCCGCCCTGCTCGCACTGCTCGGCCGGGCGGCCTTCTGGCCCTCGCGCGTCGACCCCGGCGAGCGGGGCGAGCCGTGGTGGGGCACCGTCGCGCGTCGCGTGCTGCGTCGGCCGGCGTGGGCGCTCGCGACCGGCGTCCTCGCCTTCGGGGGGCTCGCGCTCGGCGCCCTCTCCTACCGCTCAGGTGGCTTCGGCGGCGCGGTCGGTGCCCCGGCCGGCAGCGACGCCGCGATCGGCAACGCGCTCATCGCCCGGTACTTCCCGGAGGCGAGCGCCAACCCGACGAACCTCATCCTGCGCTTCGCCACGCCGGTGTGGGACCACCCGCGCTCACTCGCCGTCGCCGAACGCGTGCTGCGTGACTCCGGTCAGTTCTCGACGCTCGACGCGCCGCTCGACCCGACCGGCGACCCGATCCCCGCCGCCACCTACGCCCGCCTCCACGAGCTCCTCGGCCCGCCGGGCGCCCTCCCTGAGCTACCCCCTCGCTCGGCGCGCTCGATCCCCGTCGCCCTCTACAACGCGTATCGCGCCACGGCGCTCTTCGTCTCTGCCGACGGCCGCACGGTGCAGTTCGAGGCGAGCCTCGCCGCAGGCGATCCGCAGTCGACGGCCGCGCTGCACGCCGTCCCGGCCGTGCGCGCCGCGACCGCCGCCGCGGCGCGCGCGGCAGGCGCCACGGCGAGCGGGGTGGCGGGCGTCGCGGCCGCCCTCGCGGACGTCGCCGCGACCTCGGACCGGGACCTCGTCCACATCATCCCGATCGCGATCCTCGCGATCGGGATCCTCCTCGCCCTCGTGCTGCGCAGCGCGGTCGCGCCCTTCTACCTCATCGTGTCGGTCGCCCTCTCCTACCTCGCCGCGCTCGGACTGTCGAGCATCATCTTCATCGACCTGCGGGGCGACGCGGGCCTCACCTTCGTGCTGCCCTTCCTCATGTTCATCTTCCTCCTCGCCCTCGGCGAGGACTACAACATCCTCGTCATGACGCGCATTCGCGAGGAGGCCCGGCGGCGCGGGCTCTCGAGCGCCGTCGCCCAGGCCGTGGCTCGCACGGGTCCGACGATCACGTCAGCCGGCCTCGTGCTCGCCGGCACCTTCGCCGTGCTCGGCGTCGCCGGGCGATCCGGGCCGGGCGGCGCGCAGATCGAGGCCATCGGCTTCGGGCTGGCGATCGGCGTCCTCATGGACACCTTCGTCGTGCGCACGCTGCTCGTCCCGGCCACCGTGACCCTCCTCGGCCGGGCCAACTGGTGGCCGTCGCGCCTGCACCGGGCCGTCGACGAGGCCGGCACCTGAGCATGCGACCCTGGGATCTCGAGCTCGCCGGGCGCATCGAGGCGCGTGAGATCGACAGCCCGGCGCTCGCCGGGAACCCCCTCGGCGACCCGACGCGCCGCCCGCTGTGGGTCTACCTCCCACCCGGCTACGACGACGAGCCGGACCGCCGCTACCCCACGATCTACGTCCTGCAGGGCTTCGGCGGCTACGTGACGCGCTGGGCGCTGCGGCCTGGACCGTTCTCCCCCGCGACGCCCGAGGCGCTCGACGCCGTGTTCGCCGGCGGTGCGCCGCCGTGCATCGTCGTCTACGTCGACGCCTTCACGGCCCTCGGCGGGAGCCAGTTCGTCGACTCCCCCGCCACCGGGAACTACGCCACCTACCTGTGCGAGGACGTCGTCGGGTTCGTCGACGCCGCCTACCGTACCCTGGCCTCGCCCCGCCACCGGGCCCTGCAGGGCAAGTCGAGCGGCGGCTTCGGGGCCATGGTGAACGCCATGACCCGGCCCGACGTCTTCGGCGCGTTCGCGTCGCACGCTGGAGATGCCGGGTACGAGCACTGCTACCTCCCCGAGATCCGCGACGCGTACCGCGCGCTGCGAGACCACTACGACCGCTCCTACGACGCCTTCTTCGCCGACCTCGCCGCGCGGCCGCTCGAGCGGCGGCCCTACGACCACGTCCTCGTCTCGTGCTACGCGGTGGCGGCCTGCTTCTCGCCGGCGCCCGACGGCGGCGTCGAGCTGCCCTTCGATCCGGCCACCGGGCGGCTGCGCGCCGAGGTGTGGGAGCGGTGGTTGGCCTGGGACCCGGTGCGCATGGTGCGGGGGCACGCCGAGGCGCTGCGCGGCGCGCGGGCGATCTGGATCGACGCCGGGCGGGCCGACGACTACGGACTCGACCTCGGGGCGGAGGCGCTCGTCGACGAGCTGCGGTTAATCGGCGTGGAGGACGTCGCCTTCGAGCTCTTCGAGGGGACCCACAGCGGCATCGACCACCGCTACCCGCTCGCCGCGGCGTACCTCGCCGAGGCGATGCGCCCCGAGGCCTGAGCGGGCTCGCGCTCGACGGCGGGCGCGGGCGCGAGGCTCGTGGGCCTGCCGTCGCGCGCCATGAGCCGATCGAAGTCGCGCCGGTAGAGGAGCTTGACGCGCACGTCCGGGTGGAGCTCGCGCAGCCGGCGCACCTTGCGGTTCTTCCGGGTCACGAGGTCCTGGCGCAGGGTCGTGAGCTCGAGGAAGAGGTCGTGTTCGGGAAGGTAGAAGTCGGGGCGGAAGGCCGCGGTCGGCCGGCCTGCGCTGTCCCAGGCGAGGACGAAGGTCACCGGCTCGTACTCCCACGCGACGCCGTAGAAGTCGAGGAGCGCGGCGAGCTGGCGCTCCGAGTCGTGCGCGAAGGCGACCGCTCGGGCCGTGCGCGCGCCCGTCTCCGGCAGGGTCGCCTAGCCCTCCTGCGCGAGAGCGTCCGTCCCGGCGCCGGCGACCGCAGCGTCGCCGATGCGGCGGATCGCGGCCTCGACCTCGTCGACGAGGCCGCCGAGGGGGACGATGTTCAGGACGCCCTGCCGGCCGCGCAGCAGGTCGACGATCTCCTCGCCGGTCCGGGCGAGCACGTAGCCCTCGCCCGCGAGGACGAGGTTCGCTGAGGCGATGTCCTCGCCGGCGTCGCGCAGGCACGCGACGGCTCGCCTCGCCTGCTGCAGCTTCACCCCGGCGTCGAGGAGCTGCTTGATCACCTTCAGCTCGACGACGTCACGGAACGAGTAGCGGCGCTGCGTGCCGCTGCCCCGAGCGTCTGCGAGCGACGGGCGCAGCAGCCCCGTCCGGGCCCAGTAGTCGAGCTGCCGGTAGGTGATGCCGACGATCTTGCAGACCTGTGGGCCCCGGTAGCCGGTCTCGGCGGTGGTCGCCAACGCACGTCCCTCCACGGTCGGCCGGCGGCCCTGCTGGCTACCGGTCACGAGAGCGTAACTACGCCCGTGTAACGACGTTACGGCAGCCCGCGACGGCGGTCAACGACGGCCGGCTACTCCGTGAAGTCCTCCGGACGGACCTCCTCAAGGAACGCCCGGAACTCGCCGACGATCTCCTCCGCCGGGGGGCTGGTCTCCTCGTCGGGCTCCTCGTCGTCGGTCTCGATGATCACACCGGCAGCGTCCATCAGCTCGTCCGCGACGTACAGCCGGGCGTTCGTGCGCACGGCGAGCGCGATCGCGTCGGACGGGCGCGAGGAGACCTCGACGGAGCGCGAGCCCACCTGGAGGTGGATCTCGGCGAAGAACGTCGACTCGCGAAGCTCGGTGACGACGACGCTCTCGACGCTCGCGCCGAGCGCCTCGAGGAGGTTCTTCATGAGGTCGTGCGTCATCGGTCGAGGTACGTCGATGCCCTGGAGCGCGAAGGCGATGGCCGTCGCCTCCGGCGCGCCGATGAAGATGGGCAGCGAGCGCGGGCCCTCGGCCTCCTGCAGCAGGACGACTGGCGTGTTGGACTGCAGATCGACACGGACAGCGGCGAGGTGCACCTCCACAGTGCTCGAACTTACCGCTTGGGCGCCCTCGCGTGTCCCGCGACGCCAGGGAAGAGCGCAGCCTCGAGCGCCTCGAGCTCGTCCTGCTCGGGCGCGGAGCGGAGCGCGTAGATCGCGTCCAGGTTCCGCAGCCGGCCAGCGAGGTCGAAGCCGTAGCCGACGAGGAAGTCCTCCGGCGCCGTGGCGCCGACGTAGGCGAGCTCCACGGGAACGATGCGGCGCGAGGGCCGCTCGAGGAGCGCGCAGACCCGCAGCGAGCGCGGTCCGCGCTGGCGCAGGAGCCCGACGAGGAAGCTCGTCGTCAGGCCCGTGTCGACGACGTGCTCCACGAGGACGACGTCGCGTCCCGCGAGGTCGAGGTCGAGATCCTTGAGCAGACGCGCGCGCGGCGCACCCGTGGCGAAGGAGGTCACGGCGAGGAAGTCGACCTCGCAGGGCACGCGCAGGGCGCGGACGAGGTCGGCGAGGAAGCAGAGGCTCCCGTTCAGGACCCCGATCACGGTGACGCCGTCAGGGTGGTCCGCCGAGATCTCGGCACCGAGACGCGCGGTGACGGCGGCGAGCTCGGCCCCGGAGAGGAAGCGCTCGACCTGTCCGCTCACCCGCCGGTGACCTGGCCGAGGGCCCGGCGCAGGAAGACGCCCTCGAGCTCGATCGCGAGCGAGGCGAGCTCGTCCGCCTCGGCGAGGGCGCGCCGGCGCGACTCAGGGTTGCGCTGGCGCAGCAGGGGCAGCACGACCTGGCCGATGAGGCTCGCCTGCCGCTCGGCCGCGTGCTTGAGCGCCCGCAGGTGGCGCGCCTCGATCCCGTAGCGTCGGAATGCCGCCGCGAGGCGCGCGACGGCGAGCGCGTCCGCGCCGAAGCAGCGAACCCCGGCGATGTCCCGCCCGGCGATCAGTCCGAAGCTCTCCAGCTCCGTGACGAGGCTCCGGTCGGCGCCTGCGGCCTCGGCGAGCTCGTCCGCGGTGAGGCTCGCGCTCCCCTCCTCCGGCGCCCCGCTCGTCGCCGACCTGCCCGGCGCCGACGCGGAGGGCTCCGGCCCGTGGCCGGCGGCGCCCCCCTGCCCCTCGGGGTCTCGCGTGCGCGAGGAGGCCTCCTCGCGCACGGTGCCGTTGCGACGTGGCGCACGAGCGGCGTCTCCCGCCGGCGCGCGGCGCCCCGCGGGCGCGTCGGGCCCGGCGGTGGCCGCTTCGGTCTCGAACAGCCGGCCGGCCACGAAGGCGAGCTCCCCCCCCTGCTCGAGGCGGCCCTTGATCACCTTGAGGGGGAGGAAGTGCTCGCGCTGCTGGCGCAGGATCCACGCGAGGCGCTCGACGTCGGCCTCGTAGAACTTCCGGTAGCCCGACGGCGTCCGCTCCGGGTGGATGAGCCCACGGCTCTCGAGGAAGCGGATCTTCGAGATCGTGATGTCCGGGAACTCCTGCGCCAGCAGGTCGAGCACCTCTCGGATCGAGAGGTGGTCGCGACCCTCGGGCGTGTGCTGCGGCCGCCTCATGCGGTGCGCGGCGCCAGGAAGAGCAGCTTGAACTTGCCGATCTGGACCTCGTCCCCACTCGAGAGGACGGCGTCGTCGATCCGCTCGCGGTTGACGTAGGTGCCGTTCAGCGAGCCGACGTCCCGGACCCGGTAGGCACCGGGCTCCCGCAGGAACTCGGCGTGGCGACGAGACACCGTGATGTCGTCGAGGAAGATGTCGCTGTCGGGATGCCGACCGGCGCGCGTGACGTCCTTGTCGAGCACGAAGCGGGCCCCGGTCGCCGGCCCGCGCTTGACGACGAGCAGGCCGGCTCCCTCGGCCAGCTCGCCGACGTTCAGCCCGACCTCCTCCTCGCCGAGCTCGCCGAGCGCGTCCTCGGGGACGAACGTCACGGTGGTGTCCGTCGTCGCTGCGAGCGCGGCACCGCAGGACGAGCAGAAGTTCACGCCCGGGGGGTTGCGGTGCCCGCAGTTGTGACAGAACACGGCGACAACGGTAGCCGGTCGCCTCGCGGCGCGCCCCGGAGGAAGCCCTCAGGAGGTCGTGAGGGCGACGTAGGCCGCGGCGCCGAGGAGGTCGTCGGCCTCGGCCGGGTCGCTCGCCTCGAGGACGCACAGCCACCCCTCCCCGTAGGGGTCGCGGTTCAGCTGCTCGGGCGCCTCCGACAGGGCGTGGTTGACCTCGACGACGACGCCCGAGACCGGCGCGTAGACCTCGGAGAC
This sequence comes from Acidimicrobiales bacterium, assembly GCA_035294085.1. NCBI lineage: Bacteria > Bacillati > Actinomycetota > Acidimicrobiia > Acidimicrobiales > Acidimicrobiales bacterium. The sequence continues at coordinate 34,988 of DATGLP010000007.1, forward strand.
CGACTTCGTCGACTCGACCTCGCCGAGCATCGCGCCCTTCTCCACGCGGGTGCCGACGGCGGGGAGCTCGACGAAGACGACGTCACCGAGCGCCTCCTGCGCGAAGTCGGTGATCCCGACGCGGGCGCGGCGCCCGTCGATCTCGACCCACTCGTGGTCGCTCGTGTAGCGCAGGTGCTCGGGCACGTCCACGGGCGACATGGTAGCCAGCCGCGCCGGCGCGAGACGGGGTCACAGCTCGCCGAGGAGGGCCTCGATCGCCGCGACGGCCCGTCCGGCACGCGCCCTGGCGGCGTCCGCACTGTCGCCCTCGGCGAAGACGTGGGTGAGGGGCTCCTCGGGATCGGGGACGACGAGCGTCCAGCCGGCCGCGTCGATGACCTTCACGCCGTCGACGAGCACCACGTCGTCGCCCCGGGCCTGCTCGAGGACGGCGCGCATGACGCTGCCCTTGTGGTCGAAGGGCGTGTGCACGTCCTCCTCCACGATCCACACCGGCGGCAGGCAGGCCACCACGTCGGACAGGCGCACGTCGCTGCGCGCCAGGAGCTCGAGGAGGTGGACGAGCGCGGCGACCGCGTCGAGGGCGGGGAGGAAGCACGGGAAGGCGAACCCGCCGGCGGTGTCGGCGGCGAGGTCGGCGTCCGTCGTGGCGGCGAGCTCGAGCAGGTTGGAGGTGCCGAGCTTGGTCCAGACCACCTCCGCCCCGAGGTCGGCGCACAGCTCGTTGAGCCGCCAGGTGGCGTTCACGGGTACGGCGAGCTTCGCGCCGGTGATCGAGGAGCCGACGAGCCGGGCGAAGCCGAGGAGGGCCTCGGCGTCGCGCAGCACCCGGCCCGAGTCGTCGACGAGGGTGAGCTGCTCGCCGTCCGCACCGATCACCGCACCGAGGTGGGCGCCCGACGAGCGGACCAGCTCGGCGAGCCGCTCGGCGTGCGCCCAGCGCTCGAAGCCGAGCAGGCCCTCGGTCGACACGAGGGGATTCACCGCCAGGACCTCGGCGCCGAGCTTGGCGAGCACGCTCGGCATGACGAGGCTCGACGTCCCGTAGGCGTAGTCGAGGACCAGCTTGAAGCGCGCTCGGCGGATGGCCTCCGCGTCGACGTCGGCGAGCAGGCTCGCGGTGTACAGCTCGACCGTGCGCGGCGGGAAGTCGATGTCCCCGATCTCTCCGGCCAGCACCCGCCGGGCCTCCTCCCGGTAGAAGATCCGCTCGATCTTGCGCTGTGTCGCCTCGTCGATGTCCAGGCCCTGGGCGTCGAGGAAGCGGATCACGACGGACTGGGGGTCGTCGGCGACGAGCCGCACGCTGACACCGCCCTGGCTGGAGCCGGTCCGCACGTGGAACCGGGTGACCGGCATGCTCGCCGCCTCCAGGTCCTCGACGTTGAGACCCGCCGCGTTGAGCCCCACCATCGCGGCGCGCTTGAGGACGCGCGCCGCGCGCGACGAGTCGCGCGAGGTCGTCACCGTCGCCCCCTTCGGCAGCATCGAGGCGTAGGCGAGGGCCACCCGCACCGCGAGCTCGGGCGACAGGTCGACGTTGGCCAGGCCGACGAGGCCGAGCCGACCGAACAGGGCGCGGCTCGCTCGCGACTCCCAGATGATCGACGAGGTGACGGTCGCGTTCGCCTCGACGAGCTTGTGCGGGTAGATCTTCACCCCCGGCGTGACGACCGCCTGGCGACCGATCCGACAGTGGTCGCCGATGACCGCACCCTCCTCGATGTGCACCCCCTGGCGCAGCTCGCTCGAACGCCCCACGACGACCCCCCGGAGCATCGAGCCGGCGCCGACGTAGCAGTTGTCGTGGACGACGGAGCGCTCGATCTCCGCCCCGTCGCCGACTCGGACGTTGGCGCCGAGGACGCTGTAGGCGCCGACGCGCGCGCCCGGCCCGACGCGGCAGTTGTCCCCGATGAGCGCCGGGCCGACGATCGTGGCCGTCGGGTCGACCTCCGCGCCCGTCCCGACCCACACGCCGGGGCGGAGGGGGAAGCCCTCGATGCCGAGTGCGACCTTGCCGTCGAGCACGTCCTCGTGGGCCCGGAGGTAGGCCTCCAGGGTGCCGACGTCCTCCCAGTAGCGCTCCGTCCGACAGCCGTAGATCGGGCGCCCCGCCCCGAGCAGGAGCGGGAAGACCTCCGCCGAGAAGTCGACGGGACGCCCCGGCGCGATGAAGTCGAGGACCTCGGGCTCGAGGACGTAGATCCCGGTGTTGATCGTGTCGGAGAACACCTGGCCCCAGCCGGGCTTCTCGAGGAAGCGCTCGATGCGCCCCTTCTCGTCGGTGATGACGATGCCGAACTCGAGCGGGTTCTCCATCGACTTGAGCGCGAGCGTGGCGACCGCGCCGCTGCGCTCGTGGAAGGCGACGAGCTCGGTGAGGTCGATGTCGGTGAGGACGTCGCCCGAGATGACGAGGAAGCGGTCGTCGAGCACCTCTCGGGCGTTGAGGACCGAGCCGGCGGTGCCGAGCGGCGTCTGCTCGGTGGCGTAGCTGATGCGCACGCCGAACTCCGAGCCGTCCCCGAAGTAGGTGCGGATGGTGTTGGCGAGGAAGGCGACCGTCATGACGATCTCGTCGAAGCCGTGCGCCCGCAGCAGCGCCACGATGTGCTCGGCCATCGGCCGGTTCGCCATCGGGAGCATCGGCTTCGGCTGGCTCGTCGTCAGCGGGCGCAGGCGCGTGCCCTCCCCACCGGCCATGATGACCGCCTTCATCCGCACCTCCTCCCGACGGGCCCGTGCCAGCTCACGGAGAGCAGGCTCGAACGTTCCTCGCAGCCGAACCTAGCGGCCGGCCGGCCCGCGCCAGCACGAGGGCGCGCCGCGCCCGCGGCACGTAGGCGAGCGCAGCGAGCGCGGAGCACGCGAGGGCCGGCCAGACGAGGACCCACCCCGCCTCGGCGAGCGCGTGGGCGGCGGCGCCGGGGGCGTCACCGAGCAGGAGGAGCGGGAACGCGCACATCAGCCCGAACGTGCCCGCCTTGCCGACGAAGAGCACGTCGATGCGCGGCGCTCCCCTGGCGGCGAGGGCGAGCGCGGCGAGCGCGACGACGGCCTCGCGTCCGAAGACCACCCCGGCGAGCCACGGCGGCGACGCGCCGTAGACGGTGATGGCGACGACGGAGGCAGCGATGACGGCGCGATCGACGCTCGGGTCGAGCACCTTGCCGAGCTCGCTCACCTGGTCGAAGCGGCGGGCGAGGTAGCCGTCGAGGAAGTCGGTGCCGCCGGCGGCCGCGAGGAGCGCCACCGCAACGACGCGGCTGTGGGCCGCGAAGAGGGCCGCGAGGGCCGCCCCGAGGATGGCCAGGCGGGCCACCGTCAGCCCGTTGGGCAGCGTGGCGATCCTGCGCGCCCGAGCCTCGAACGAACCCGCCGCCACGGCGGCAGTCTAGGGTGCGGCCGCCCTGCGGCTCGTCCGCCTAGCGTCCGCGCAGCACGTTGCGGAGCACGAGCGCCAGGACGGTCACGAGCGCGCCCGCCGTCGTCACGGTGCGCACCCGCTGGGCGCTCGACCCGGCGCGCACGAGCGCCTCCGTGAGCACGGCGGCCTCCCCCTCGCTCGGCGGTGGCTGGAGCCGGCCCACGACGGCTGCGGCGGTCGCTGCGTCGGGGCGCCGGTGGAGGAAGGCGGCCTGCGCCACCTCGAACTGGGCCGCGCGACGAAACTCGCTGGCGAGCGCCTCGACATCGCGTCCCCGCAGCGGCCCGCCGTCGTCGGCCGCCTGGAGCTGGGCGTCCCACCAGCGCTGCAGGTAGCGGCCGAAGCGCTTCGTCGGATCCCGCACGCCGGGAAGTCTAGGCCGAGCTCGACCCCTCGGCGGGCGCCGCTCGGGCGACCTTCGTCGCGCCCGAGCGGCGGTCTCGCGTCCGGGTAGCCTGCCGCGGACCGGCGAGCCGGGGAGGAGGTGGGATGGCGGACCAAGAGGCGCTGCTCGAGGCGATCAGCGAGCGGCTGATCCAGCACCTCGAGCAGGGAGCGACGAGCGACACGATCCTCAAGCTGGCCGAAGCCTGGGCCTGGGTGCGCGCGCCCGCGCAGCCGCACGGCGGCCACGCGCCGGGCTAGGCGGGCCCACTCCTACGGGCCGTCGCGGCGTGCCTCCTGGGCACGTCCGCAGCGGCTGCACCACGCGATCGCGGCCCGCTCGTCGGCTGGGTGGACGAGCGCGCCGCACGCGGCGCAGCGCCAGATCGTCGGAGAGTTCGTCTGCTGGCTCATCGAGCCAACGATTCAACCACGCCGACGCTCGGCACGCGCGTCCCGCGCCCGCGGTAGGAAGGTCCAGCGCCGAGATGATGTTCCGCTCGACCAGCCGGGTGAGAATCGGCGCGGCCGGGGTGTGCCCCCAGCCAGGGAGGGGCGAGGGTGCAGCGCCTGCGACAAGACGAGCGAGTGCCCGCGACGGCGCGCACGGCCCAGGCTGGTCCGGCGGCGATCCCGATCCTCCTGTACCACGCGATCAGCGACGAGCCACCCCCGTGGCTTCGCCACTGGACCGTTGCGCCGCAGGCGTTCGCCGCGCACCTCGATGCCGCCGCCGAGGCCGGGTGCACGCCGCTCACGGTGTCCGGTCTCGTCGACGCCCTCGACGCGGGCACCCTACCGGCGCGACCCGTGGTCGTGACCTTCGACGACGGCTACGCGGACTTCCTCGCCGAGGCGGTGCCGGCGCTCGTGGCGCGCGACGTCCCGGCGACCCTCTACGTCACGACCGGCGCCCTCGTCGGCGCACCCCGCCCGGCCGCGACGCGCCACGAGGGCGCGGCGATGCTGCGCTTCGCCGACCTCGCCCGGCTCGAGGGCCTCGGCATCGAGGTCGGCCCCCACACGCACACCCACCCGCAGCTCGATGCCGTCTCCCGCGCTCGGGCGGCCGCGGAGATCGCCCTCTCGAAGGAGCTCGTCGAGGACGCGCTCGGGCATCGCGTGCGGACGTTCGCGTACCCGCACGGCTACTCCGATCGCGCCGTGCGCCTCCTCGTCGAGCAGGCTGGCTTCCACGCCGCGTGCGGCGTGCGCGAGGCCCTGTCGAGCGCCGGCGACGACCGCTTCAACCTCGCTCGCCTCACGGTCCACGACGACACGCCCCTCGACGCCGTCCGCGCCTGGCTCACCGGTCGCGGCGCGCGGCTCGCGCCCCGCCGCGACCCGTGGCGCACGAGGGCCTGGCGCTGGTACCGCCGGGCCCAGGCGAGCGCGCGCCGGCCGGGCGAGCGCGCGGCGCGCTAGGCCGTCTGGGAGCAGACCGGGGACCCCCCTTCGATCGCCCGGCGCCCCGACGGCCGCGGCGCGGTCGACAGAGCGCGGTGGTTCTTGCAAGGATGCGCCCATGACCGCGCGCCTGGCGCCCGGGAGGGGCCGGACCCATCATCCGCCCGAGGGCCGCGAGTGATCGAGCACGAGGTCCGCACCCACCCGAGTGCCGATCGGCTCGAGCGGGAGGCGCAGCTCGCCTGGAAGCTCGCCGAGGTCGCAGCCGACCCCGTGGCGCTCGACGACGACGTGGTGGAGATGGTCATCAGCCGCGTCATCGACAACGCCGGCGTCGCGGCCGCGGCGATCCGGCGGCGACCGGTGGCCGTCGCCCGCGACCAGGCGAGGGCGCACCCCTACGTGCCGGGCTCGACCGTCTACGGCCTGCCCCGCTCGCTTCGCGTCTCGCCGGAGTGGGCGGCGTGGGCGAACGCGGTGGCCGTGCGCGAGCTCGACTTCCACGACACCTTCCTCGGCGCGGAGTACTCCCACCCGGGGGACAACATCGCGCCGCTCGTCGCCGTCGCGCAGCACCGGGGACGCTCCGGGCGCGACCTCGTGCGCGCCATCGCCACGGCCTACGAGGTGCAGATCGACCTCTCGAGGGGCATCTCACTGCATGCCCACAAGATCGACCACGTCGCCCACCTCGGGCCCTCCGTGGCCGCTGGCCTCGGGACCCTCTTGCACCTCGACGTCCCGGTTACCTACCAGGCGATCCAGCAGGCCCTCCACGTGACGACCGCCACCCGCCAGTCCCGCAAGGGCGAGATCTCCTCCTGGAAGGCCTACGCGCCTGCGTTCGCCGCGAAGATGGGCGTGGAGGCGATCGATCGGGCCATGCGCGGCGAAGGGGCTCCCTCCCCCATCTACGAGGGCGAGGACGGGATCATCGCCTGGCTCCTCGATGGCCCGAGCGCGACCTACCGCGTCCCGCTCCCCGACCGGGGCGAGCCGAAGCGAGCCATCCTGTCGAGCTACACGAAGGAGTACGCGGCCGAGTACCAGGCGCAGGCGCTCATCGACCTCGCGAAGCGCCTGCGTGCACGCATCGTCGACCTCGGCGCGATCCGCAGGGTGACGATCCACACGAGCCACCACACCCACGTCGTGATCGGCACGGGCTCGAACGACCCGCAGAAGTTCGACCCGCAGGCCTCCCGGGAGACCCTCGACCACTCGGCGATGTACATCTTCGCCGTGGCGCTCGAGGACGGCTCGTGGCACCACGAGCGGTCCTACGCGCCCGAGCGCGCCGCACGACCGTCCACCGTCGCCCTCTGGCGCAAGGTCTCGACGGTCGAGGACCCGGAGTGGACCCGCCGCTACCATGCCGCGGGCAGCGAGCAGGCGTTCGGCGGGCGCGTCGTCGTCGAGCTCGACGACGGCACGACCCTCGAGGACGAGCTCGCCGTGGCCGACGCGCACCCGCTCGGCCGACGGCCCTTCGGCCGAGCGGAGTACCGAGCGAAGTTCGCCTCGCTCACCGAGGAGGTCCTGGACGCCGAGGAGGCACGTCGCTTCCTGGCGCTCGCGGAGCGCCTCTACGAGGCGCCGGCGGCCGACCTCGAGGGCCTCACGTTCACCGTCGCGGGGCTCGAAGCCGACCCGCCCACCGAGGGGCTGTTCTGATGCTCGGCGCGGCCTCCCCGGTCGAGGCGCGCCGGGAGGCGCTGCGGCGAGGGCTTCGCGAGGGCAGGCTGCTGCGCTTCCCGGGCGCCTTCAACGCGCTCGCCGCGATGCTCATCGAGCAGTCCGGCTTCGACGGCGTGTACCTCTCCGGGGCGGTCGTCGCCGCCTCGCTCGGCCTGCCGGACGTCGGCCTCACGACCTTGAGCGAGGTGGCAGGTCGTGCCCGCGAGGTGGCGCGTGTGACGAACCTCCCGACGTTCGTCGACATCGACACGGGCTTCGGCGAGCCGATGAACGTCGCGCGCGCCGTGCAGCTGCTCGAGGAGGCCGGGGCTGCCGCCTGCCACCTCGAGGACCAGGTCAACCCGAAGCGCTGCGGTCATCTCGACGGCAAGGAGGTCGTCACGACCGAGGAGATGGTCCGCCGGATCAAGGCGGCGGTCCTCGCCCGGCGCGACGAGAACTTCGTCATCTGCGCGAGGACCGACGCCCGGACCGTCGAAGGCCTCGATGCCGCCATCGAGCGGGCGAAGGCCTACGTCGACGCCGGCGCGGACATGATCTTCCCGGAGGCCCTCGCGGACGAGTCCGAGTTCGAGGCGTTCCGGCGGGCCATCGGCGTGCCGATCCTGGCGAACATGACCGAGTTCGGCAAGTCCCCGCTCCTCGACGCCGGGCGGCTCGCGCAGCTCGGGGTCAACGTCGTCATCTACCCGGTCACCCTCCTCCGCCTGGCGATGGCTGCGGCCGAGCACGGCCTTCGGGTGCTGGCGGAGGAGGGCAGCCAGCGCAGCCTCGTCGACCGGATGCAGACACGGGCCCGCCTCTACGAGCTCGTCGACTACGCGGGCTACCGCGCCTTCGACTCGTCGGTCTTCGACTTCTCCCTCGACCAGCAAGGAGGATGACGTGGCCGGAACGCCCGAGGAGATCCGACGCGGCCTCGTCGGCGTGGTCGCCGACACGACGTCGATCTCGATGGTCAACGAGGCGACCAACTCCCTCCTCTACCGCGGCTACCCGGTGCAGGAGCTCGCGCAGCGGTGCAGCTTCGAGGAGGTGGCCTACCTCATCTGGCACGGCGACCTCCCCAGCTCCGAGGCCCGCCGAGAGCTGGAGGCGGCCGAGCGCGCGCAGCGCGCCGTCCCGGGAGAGCTCGCCACGGTCCTCGCGTCGCTGCCGCGAAGCTGCCACCCGATGGACGTCCTGCGCACCGCGGTGAGCTACCTCGGTGCCACCGACCCGAACGAGGCCGACGCGTCCCGGGAGTCCAACCTCGCGAAGGCGGTGTCGCTCTGGGCGAAGCTCCCGACCATCGTCGCCGCCGAGCAGCGCCGCCGGCACGACGAGGCCCCGATCCCGCCCGACCCGTCGCTGTCGTTCGCCGAGAACTTCTTCCACATGTGCTTCGGGGCCGTCCCGGATCCCGAGACAGTCCGCGCGTTCGAGGTGTCGCTGGTCCTGTACGCCGAGCACAGCTTCAACGCGTCCACCTTCACGGCCCGGGTGATCACCTCGACCCTCTCCGACATCTACTCAGCGGTCACCGGTGCCATCGGCGCGCTCAAGGGTCCGCTGCACGGTGGCGCCAACGAGGCGGTGATGGCGATGCTCCTCGAGATCGAGGATCCCGCCGCCGCACAGGCCTGGCTCAAGCAGGCCCTCGCCGAGGGGCGCAAGATCATGGGGTTCGGCCACCGCGTCTACAAGCACGGGGATTCGAGGGTGCCCACGATGCGGCGTGCCTTCGAGGACCTCGCCCGCAGGGCGGGCGCGACCAGGCTGTGGACCCTCTACGAGAACCTCGAGGCGGCGATGCTCGCCGAGAAGGGGATCCACCCGAACCTCGACTACCCGACCGGCCCCGCCTACTACCTCATGGGCTTCGACATCCCGACATTCACGCCGATCTTCGTCATGAGCCGCATCACCGGCTGGACCGCCCACGTCATGGAGCAGCTCGAGGCGAACAGCCTCATCCGGCCGCTCAGCGCGTACGTCGGGCCCGCCGAGCGCTCGGTCCCGAGCTGAGGACCCCTCGGCCACGGCGGTGGGGCGCGCCCGAGCCGCTGGCCCGCTGCGCCGGACGCGGGCAGGCGGGCCCTGGCCCGCGCCGGTGGCGCCCGCTCAGTGGTCCGTCTCGAGCCAGAAGCGGTCGCAGGACAGCACGTCGAGGTCCGGGTGGGACCAGACGAAGCGCTCCACCGCGTCGAGTGTCTCCTCGACGCGGGTGGTGCTGGAGGCGACTGCGGCGAACCCGAGCTCGGCCCGCTGCCAGAGCCCGTGACCCCCGAGCTCGGCTGCGGCCACGCCGAAGCGGCGGCGAGACCGATCGAGCAGGCGGTCGACGACCATCCGCTTGTCCTTGAGCGACGACGAGCTCACGACGCGGACGTCCATCACGAGCGCGGCCACCGGCACGAGAACAGCCTGCCGCAACCATGCCGTGTCCTGCCGTGCGGCGGCGATCGGAGCTGGCGCACGACGCGCCGAGCGGTGCGCGCCGGCGAGGTTCAGCCGACCGGGGCGCTGCCGGCACCCGAGCGCTCCCCCGCCGGCTGCGCGCGGGCAGCCGCAGCCTCCCAGCGTGCCTCGATCCGCCCGAATCGCCAGACGGCGAGGGCGATCGCCCAGGTCACGACGAAGAGGCCGACGATGAAGAAGCCCGCCTTGTTGATGTCGAAGCCGGCGACGAAGCGCCACAGCGCGCCGTTCAGGCTGAACTCGCCCTGGAAGACCGAGAGCAGCTCGATCGTCCCGATGGCGAACGCGACCACGACCGACAGCGTCGTGATGGCGATGTTGTAGAAGACCTTGCGCACCGGCTTCGAGAAGGCCCAGCCGTACGCGAAGTTCATGAACGAGCCGTCGAGCGTGTCGAAGAGGCTCATCCCGGCGGCGAAGAGCACCGGGAGCGAGAGGATCGCCCAGAAGGGCAGCCCGCTCGCCACCGCCGAGCCGGAGAGGACGAGGAGCGCAACCTCGGTCGCGGTGTCGAAGCCGAGGCCGAAGAGGACGCCGATCGGGTACATCTTCCACGGCGCGTCGATGCGCCGGGCGAGGGGTCCGAAGAACCGGTTCATGAGACCCCGGCTGTCCAGCTGGCGCTCGAGCTCGTCCTCGTCGTAGTAGCCGCGTCGCAGGTCCCGAAAGGCGCGCACGATCGAGACGAGGATCACGACGTTCAGCGCCGCGATGAGGTAGAGGAAGCCGCCGGAGACGCTCGTGCCGATGATCCCCGTGAGGTGGTGGAGCTGGGAGCTCGAGGAGCGCACCTGGCTGTTGAGGGCGCGGATCCCGAAGTTCAGGAGGACGGCGAGGAGGAAGACGATCGTCGAGTGCCCGAGCGAGAAGAAGAATCCGACGCTGAGCGGCCGCTTCCCGTCGGCCATGAGCTTGCGCGTCGTGTTGTCGATGGCCGAGATGTGATCGGCGTCGAAGGCGTGGCGCATGCCGAGCGTGTAGGCGAGCAGCCCGGTGCCGAGACCGAACGTCTGCAGGCCGCTCAGCCGGTAGCGGTGGGGTAGCGCCGCGATGAGGAGGACGAACCCGAGCGCGTGGAGCCCGATGACCGTCGCGGCCATGCCGCCGGCACGTCGCCACTCGCTCGGGGTCAGGGCAGCGCGCACGCGCCTGTAGTGACCTCGCACCATCGACCCGACCCCTCCGCCTCCGCCTCCCGCCCGACCATCCTGCACTAGATGCGAACTGGGCGCAAGAGCACCCTGCAGGCATTCTAGCTGCGCTATCCTCGGTGCCGATGGTGCCCGTGGGCCGCAGCGCGAACGGCGAGGTCGCCGACGGCGCGGCGGAGGCCGTCCTCCGGCGCCTACGGGAGAGCGGCGCGCGGATCACGACCTGCAGGCGCCAGCTCGTGCGCCGGCTCGTCGCGAGCAGCGAGCACCGGACCGCCGAGGAGCTGGCCAAGGAGGTGCAGGCACTCGTGCCGGACGTGCACCTCTCGACGATCTACCGCAACCTCGAGGAGTTCGAGCGCCTCGGCATCGTCATCCACTGCCACCTCGGCCACGGACCGGCGACCTACCACCTGACGACGCAGGCGCACGGCCACCTCGTGTGCGAGCGCTGCGGCACGACGTTCGAGGCTCCGGAGGAGCTCTTCAGCGAGCTGACGCGGCGCGCGCAGGAGCGCTTCGGCTTCGCCGTGGACACGCGGCACTTCGCCGTCCACGGCATCTGCGCGGCGTGCTCCGCAGCACGAGCCGGCTGACTCCTGCCCGGGACGCGACGCCGGCGACCGGGCGAGCGGCCGAGCCTCGGTGCGCCTCGAGCGCCGGGGCGCGGGGCCAGGTGGGGCCGGTCCCCGAGGACCGGCGGGTTACTTCGAGAGGCCGAAGCCCCGCAGCAGGGAGCGTGTGAACCGCCCCGAGGTGCGGTAGACCTTCCGGCGCACCACGCGCTTCGCGTAGGCGCCGGGACCGCGCGACGCTGCCCTGAGATTGTTGCTCGCCCGAGCGAGGCTGTAGAGGGTGCTCGTGACGCTCCTTCGACGTGACATCTGGTGCCCCCAGGTCCGGCCTCGTGTACTGAACCTGTCGAGCGTGGTGCACCTACCGCTGGGTAGGCAGCACCGTGGACGCAGGTTCTTCCAGTATGCTAAAAGTCGGATGTATCGCCTGGCATCACGGCCTGGCGAGCGTTGTTGCCCGCGCAGGACGGGACCGCGATCTTCAGGGGGGACCGTGTCCGGCTGCAGGAGGCCCCGAAGGGCCACCTCGCCGGAGCGATCTCGAGGATGTTGACTGGACCCTTCAGCTCAGACCGCAACCCTCGGCTGCGTTCGTCGGGGTGTACGGATTCGTCCGCAACGACCGTACGCAAGCCCCTGGAATCTTGATTGGCCGCGATCCTGGCAACGTGGGCCTTCCTCGAACCGTGGCCAATCGAGCACGAGCTCGTGCAGCCACGGTGCTGGTCGCTCCGGGAGACGTGCATGTCCCGCGCCTCGTCGGCAGCCTCCTGGCGGGCCCCCACGTGCCCAACCCCCCGGAAGCCGCTCTCCCGTCACAGGGACCTGCGACGATGGTGCCGATGCCGCACCTCCCCCGCCGCCAGCCCTCACCGGCGGTGAGGCGCGCGTGAGCGCCCGACTGGAGGATCTGGTTCCCGGCGCGGTCATCGGAGGGATCCTGCCTGCCCGGGACGTCACCGCCGTGGCGCTGTCCTGGCACGGCTCCTCGGCCGTCACCCTCACCTACCGCGACCCCGACGGCCGGGTCGGCGAGCGTCTCCTCTACCGCTCCGACGAGCAGGCCCTCGCTGTCCGTGGCACCGGTTCGCGCTTTCGGTTCGACGCGGACGGCGAGCTGTTCACCTTGGTCTCCGAGGCCCGGCGGATCCGCCTGGCCCACCTCTTCGATCCGCTGCTCGCCGTGCACCTCTCCCTCGTCGAGCCGCTCCCGCACCAGATCCGCGCCGTCTACGGCGAGCTGCTCCCCCGCCAGCCGCTTCGTTTCGTGCTCGCGGATGACCCCGGGGCCGGCAAGACCATCATGGCCGGGCTCTACATCAAAGAGCTCCTGCTGCGTTCCGACGTGGCCCGCTGCCTCGTCGTGGCGCCCGGCGGGCTCGTCGCCCAGTGGCAGGACGAGCTGGCGGAGAAGTTCGGCCTCGACTTCGAGATCCTGACCCGGGACGCGATCGAGGCGAGCCGTACCGGCAACCCGCTCGCCGAGCGCGATCTCGTCATCGCCCGCCTCGACCACCTGTCGCGCAACGACGACATCCAGGAACGCCTCAAGGCGACCGAGTGGGACCTGGTCGTCGTCGACGAGGCGCACCGCATGTCCGCCCACTACGAAGGCGACGACGTGCGCGAGACCCGCCGCTACCGCCTCGGCAAGCTACTCGCTTCCACCACCCGCCACCTGCTGCTGCTCACCGCCACGCCGCATGCCGGCAAGGACGAGGACTTCCAGCTGTTCTTGGCCCTCCTGGACGCGGACCGCTTCGAAGGCCGGCGACGCTCGGCATCGGGACAGATCGACGCCACCGACCTGATGCGCCGGATGGTCAAGGAGAAGCTCCTTCGCTTCGACGGACGCCCCCTCTTCCCCGAGCGCCGTGCCTACACCGTCCCCTTCGAGCTCTCCGCGGCCGAGCAGGACCTCTACGAGGCGGTCACCACGTACGTGCGCGAGGAGATGAACCGCGCCGAGCGGCTCGCGTCGGGGCGACGCACCGTCGTCGGCTTCGCCCTCACCGTCCTCCAACGCCGCCTCGCGTCATCTCCCGAGGCGATCTACCAGTCCCTCGCTCGGCGCCGCAAGCGCCTCGAGGACCACCTGGCCGAGCTGCGCGCGCGAAGCGCCGGGTTCCTCGAGCCCGGCACCGGTGCCGAGCTCGCGCGTCTCGGACTGGGCGTCGAGGACCTCGACGCCGCCTCGTTCGACGACGGCGACCTCGACGCGGCGGAGCTCGAAGAGGCCGAGGAGCGCCTCGTCGATGAAGCGTCAGCTGCCGAGACGGCGGCCGAGCTCGAGGCCGAAATCGCGACGCTCGCCCATCTCGAGTCCCTCGCCCGAGGCGTGCTCGCCGCAGGCGATGACCGCAAGTGGACCGAGCTCGCGGGGCTGCTCGCCGAGGGCCAGGAGATGTTCAGCGCCTCGGGTGCCCGGCGCAAGCTCCTGATCTTCACCGAGCACCGCGACACCCTCAACTACCTGGTGCGCCGACTCGAAGGCTTCCTCGGCCGTCCCGAGGCGGTGGCCTCCATCCACGGTGGGATGCGCCGCGAGCAGCGCCGGGCGGCCCAGGAGGCCTTCACCTCCGATCCCGACTGCGTCGTGCTCGTCGCCACCGACGCAGCAGGCGAAGGCATCAACCTCCAGCGCGCCCATCTCGTCGTCAACTACGACCTCCCCTGGAACCCGAACCGCATCGAGCAGCGCTTCGGGCGGGTGCATCGCATCGGCCAGGAAGAGGTCTGCCACATGTGGAACCTCGTGGCGGCCGGTACGCGTGAGGGCCAGGTGTACGAGCTGCTGCTCCGCAAGCTCGACGAGCAGCGCCAGGCGCTCGGTGGCCAGGTCTTCGACGTGCTCGGCCGAGCCATGCCAGGTCGCACCCTCCGAGATCTCTTGATCGAGGCCATCCGCTACGGGGAGCGGCCCGACGTGCGAGCGCACCTCCAAGAGGTCATTGACGCGCACGTCGGCGAGGGGATCGGCGAGCTGATCGCCGAGGAAGCCCTCGCCTCCGAGGTGCTCTCCGAAGCCGATCTCACCCGCCTACGACTCCAGATGGAAGAGGCCGCGGCTCGTCGGCTCCAACCGCACTACGTGCACGCCTTCTTCGAGCGGGCGCTCAGCGCGCTCGGCGGGCGCCTCGTCGAGCGCGAACCGGAGCGCTACGAGGTCACCCACGTCCCCGCCGAGGTGCGCTCGGCGACGGTGCGTTCGGGCCGGTCGGTGCTGCGACGCTACGAGCGGATCTGTTTCGACAAGGCGCTCATCCACCAGCCTGGCCGTCCCCCTGCCGAGCTCGTGGCGCCCGGTCACCCCCTCTTGGATGCCGTCGTCGCTCTCACCATCGAACGCCACGGCTCGCTCCTGTCGTCGGGCGCGGTGCTCATCGACGACGCCGACCCGTCCGAGATCCCCCGGGTGCTCTGCTACCTGGAGCACACGATCACCGACGCACGTCCCGGCCCCGGCGAGGCCGACCACGTCGTGTCCAGGCGCTTCGAGTTCGTGAGCATCGATCGAGCGGGCACGGGCTCGCCGGGCGGATGGGCGCCGTACCTCGACTACCGTGCCGCCAGCCCCGACGAGCTCGCGATTACCAAGCGCATCCTCGCGGAGGACTGGCTGTCCGCGCCGGATCTCGAACGACGCGCGCTCGACTACGCCATCGAGCACATCGTCCCGGCACACCTCGCCGAGGTGAGCGCCCGGGTCGACGAACGCGTCGAGCGGACGATGGCGGCCGTACGGGCCAGGCTCACCCGAGAGATCAACTACTGGGACCAGCGCGCCGCCGTGCTCAAGGAACAGGCCGCCCAGGGCCGCCAGCCGAAGATGAACCCCGAGCGCGCCCAAGCCCGCGCGGATGAGCTCGCCGGTCGCCTGGAACGCCGGCTCGCCGAGCTCGAAGAAGAACGCCGGCTCCAAGCCCTGCCGCCCGTGCTCGTCGGGGCCGCACTCGTCATCCCCGCCGGCCTCCTCGCCGCGCTCGGCGACCCCGGCGCGGCGAGCACCAGCCATCTCGCACGCGAGACTCGGGCGATCGAGGAGCGGGCGATGCGCGCTGTGCTCGAGGTGGAGGCTCGGCTCGGGCGGCATGCCGAGGCGATGCCGCACGCCAACCCGGGCTTCGACATCCGCTCCATCGACACCGGCGGCCATCTGCTGCTCATCGAGGTCAAGGGCCGCATCGAAGGCTCCACCACCGTCAGTGTCACCCGAAACGAGATCCTCACCGGTCTCAACGCCGCTGACCACTACCTCCTGGCGCTCGTCGAGGTCCGCGGCGACGACACCTGCGAGGTCCGCTACCTGTACAACCCGTTCGCCGGAAAGTCGCGCCAGCTCCACTTCGCGGAACGCTCCACCACCTTCGACTGGGAGATGCTCTGGGACGTCGCGGAGGCGCCACGATGAGGTACCCAAGGAGGCCACGGTGATCGCCCAGGCCCAACGGCTGGCGCTCCAACAGTTCATCCGCGCCAAGCAGCTCGAGTGGCGCCAGGTCGGCTCCACTCGCCGGTGGGACACCGAGTCCCTCGCTAACGAGATCGCCACCGACGCCCGCTCTGCTCAGGTACAGCTGTGCGGCTTTTGGTACGGACCGACGGCGACCGAGATGCGCGAGATCCTCTCTCCCGTCTTCGCCTACCTCGGCTCTGGACCCGACCTCGCCCTCGTCAGCGCCGCCGTGGCGCTCGCCTGCCACAAGCGCCGGGTCCCGACCAACCCACTCGTGGCGATCGCCGATGCCATGGCAAGCACCTTGACGAAGGCGCAGAGCTGAGATGGCGCACGACGACATCCCTCGCCGCAAGCTCATCGAGGTCGCGCTCCCCCTCGAAGCGATCAACCGCGAGGCTGCACGAGAGAAGTCGATCCGCCACGGGCACCCCTCGACGCTGCATCTGTGGTGGGCACGCCGACCTCTCGCGGCGTGCCGGGCCGTGCTCTTCGCCCAGCTCGTCGACGACCCCTCTGCGCATCCCGATCGCTTCCCGACCGAGGAAGCCCAAGACCAGGAACGCCAGCGGCTCTTCCGACTGATCGAACGGCTCGTCCCCTGGGAAGCCACGCAGGACGAGAAGGTCCTCGAGGAGGCCCGCGAGGAGATCCGACGCTCCTGCGGGGACGATCTCCTTGAGGTCCTCGACCCGTTCTGCGGCGGTGGGTCGATCCCCCTCGAAGCACAACGCCTCGGCCTCGTCGCGCATGGAAGCGACTTGAACCCGGTCGCCGTGCTCATCACGAAGGCGCTCATCGAGCTGCCTTCCCGCTTCGCCAACCGCCCACCGGTCCACCCCAGGGATGGGGACGGGCGCCTCGCCGTCCGATCTTGGCTCGGCGCCCAGGGCCTCGCCGAGGACGTCCGCTACTACGGCGCCTGGATGCGCGAGGAAGCGGAGCGGCGCATCGGCCACCTCTACCCTCTGGCGACCCTCCCCGACGGGCGCAAGGCCACCGTCATCGCCTGGATCTGGGCCCGCACGGTCACCTGCCCCAACCCAGCTTGTAGAGCCACGATGCCGCTCGTCCGCTCCTTCTGGCTCGGCAAGAAGAAGGGCAAGGAAGCCTGGGTCCAACCGGTGGTCGAGGACGGCGGGGTGCGCTTTGAGATCGGCCATGGCCGCGCAAGCCCGCCTATCGAACGCACGGTGTCACGGACGGGGGCTACCTGCCTGGTGTGCAACACCCCGGTTCCCCTCGCCTACATCCGGACCGAGGGAAAGGCCGGACGAATGGGCGCCCAGCTCATGGCCATCGTGGCCGAAGGGAACCGTGAGCGCCTCTACCTTCCGCCCGACCCCGAGCACGAGAAAGCCGCCGACGTGCCGCGTCCCGAGGGTGTGCCAGAGACGGAGATTCCATATAACCCGCGGTACCTCACCGCTCCCAACTATGGCATGACCCACCATGCTGATCTCTTCACCAACCGGCAGCTCACTGCGCTCGTCACCTTCTCGGATTTGGTCGCCGAAGCGCGGCAGCGCGTGATCGAGGACGGAGGTGCGCCGGAGTACGCGGATGCGGTCGCAACGTACCTGGCGTTCGTCGTGAGCCGCAGCGTGGACTATTCGTCCATTCTCTGCTCATGGCACTCGCCGGGCGAAAAAATGAGAAACACGTTCGCCCGCCAAGCACTTCCCATGGTCTGGGACTACGCCGAGGCCAACCTCTTCAGTGACTCGACCGGGAATATCTCCGGCGCACTCGAATGGGTGGCGGAGGTGATCGACGGTGTGCCAACGACTGCTCTTGGTTCGGCCGCGCAGTGCGATGCAACTGCTCAGGCATCCATGCCAGTGCAGCGGCTGGCGATCTCCACCGACCCCCCCTATTACGACAACATCGGGTATGCCGATCTCGCCGACTTCTTCTACGTCTGGCTCCGACGGTCGCTCGCACCGGCGTATCCTGCCTTCTTTTCCACCGTGCTCACGCCGAAGGCCGCTGAGCTCGTGGCCGATCCGTTCCGAAGTGATGGCGACAAGGACAAGTCCGAACAGCACTTCGAGACGGGATTCGAGAAGGCGTTCACCAACCTGTGGAACGCGGCTCACCCGGATATCCCATTGACGGTCTTCTATGCGTTTAAACAGTCCGAGCACGACGACAGAGGCGTCGCTTCTACCGGTTGGGAGACCATGTTGGCCGGCCTCCTTCGCGCCGGCTTCACCGTTACCGCAACCTGGCCAATGCGGACGGAGCTCGGCAATCGTATGCGCAACCAGGCGAGCAATGCACTTGCTTCGTCGATCGTCCTAGCCTGCCGTCCGCGAAGTGAGACAGCTGGCATCACGGATCGCAGAGGCTTCCTCGCCGCGCTCCACGCGGAGCTGCCGAGGGCTCTCCGCGACCTTCAGCAGGGAAATATCGCACCCGTCGACCTCGCCCAGGCGGCGATCGGCCCAGGGATGGCGGTGTTCTCCCGTTACACCAAGGTGGTCGAGCCCACCGGTGAGCCGATGCCTGTACGGAGTGCGCTCGCGCTCATCAACCAGGTGCTCGACGAGGTCCTCGCCGAGCAAGAGGGGGAGTTCGACGCGGATACCCGCTTTGCCATCAAGTGGTTCGAGCAGTACGGCTTCGACGAGGCGGGCTACGACCCGGCCGAAGGTCTCGCTCGGGCGATGAATGTGTCCGTGAAAGGGTTGGAGGACGCGGGCATCCTCGTCGCCCGAGCCGGCCGGGTACGCCTGCTGCACCGAAGCGAGCTGGACCCTGACTGGGACCCGGCGACCGACACCCGAATGGCGGTGTGGGAGGTGACCCAGCAGCTCGTGCGAGCGCTCTGGGACGAGGGCAGCGAGGCGAGGACCGGCGAGCTCGTCCGCCGTCTCGGTGGAGTTGGCGAGGTGGCCCGGGATCTCGCCTACCGCCTCTATTCGATCTGCGAGCGACGCGGCTGGGCGGACGATGCGCTCGGGTTCAACGCGCTCGTCACTTCGTGGCCGGAGATCGCCCGTCGGGCCGCGTCGGCGACATCGGTCCAGCCGGAGCTTGGCCAATGAGCCCCGTCGCCTACGAGGTGCGAGGCGGCAAGGCCATCTACGACGGCCGGACGCTTGTCGAATGGGTACCCGAGATCGTCGATGCGCTCGTGGCAGCCTGCGACCCCGAAGAAGTCCTTCTCTTCGGGTCCGTGGCGCGAGGCGACGACGGCCCGGATTCGGACCTCGATCTGATGGTGGTGTGCTCCTCCATCGACTACACCAGGCGCCACGCGCTCGAGGCGCAGCTCTATGCCGCGATTGGCGGCCGTGTGCCGGTCCAGCTCTTCGTCACCGACCGCCGTGAGTGCGAACGCCGCCGCGACGTGGTCGGCTCGATGCACTACTGGCCGCTCCGGGAAGGACGGGTCGTCTATGCCCGAGCTGCCTGACAACAACTACGAGGAGGCCCGCCGCTGGCTCCAGAACGTGGAGGACGACCTCCACGCCATGCGTGCCGTTGTCCGTGACTCCGCGTCCCCCCGTCGGATGGTGTGTTTCCTCTCCCACCTCGTGGTCGAAAAGGCCTTGAAGGCCACGCTTATCGATGCCGGCGTCCCGTTCCAGAAGACCCACAACCTGCTCGTCTTGCACGACTCGTGTCTCGAGCGAGAACGCCTGGTGAACTTGGAGCGCCCGTTGCTCGCACAGTGCAACCCCTGGGCGCTCGACGGGCGCTACGCCGATGACCTCGCCGATGCGGACGCCGAAGTCGCCAGCCGACTGGCGGGGTTTGCCGAGCAGATGGTGAGCGAGGTTCGCCGAGAGCTGGGAGCAGACCGTGGCAGTCTCTAACCGCGAGCGCGTCGGCCGGGCCTTCGAGGCACTCGCCGAGGGCCTCGGCCCCTTCGTCGATCGTCAAATGGCTTCGGTGCACGGAGAGGCCTGGCTGGAGAGCTTCGTCGAATCCGGGCCGCGAAGCTCAGCTCCCGGTTCGCTTCGAGCCCCGGCCTTCTTGCTGAAGGTGATGGCGGAGGCGTGGGACTCGGCGTTCCGCACCCATCTCACCCGGTCAGACCGCAACGTGGTCTTCGAGCTTCGCGATGTGCGCAACCGCTGGGCTCACAACGAAGCGTTCAACGCTGACGACACCTACCGGGCCCTCGATTCGATCGAACGGCTCCTCGTTGCCGTCGACGCGAAGGAGGCGGATGCCGTCGGGCGCGCGAAGACCGAGCTGATGCGGCTTCGCTACGAGGCCGACGTCCGCAAGGCTGCCGCCCCGGTAGCGACGACGAGCGGCGCGCTGTCTGGGCTTCGCCCGTGGCGGGAGGTGATCGTCCCCCACGACGACGTCGCGCAGGGCCGCTACGGACTCGCCGAGTTCGCCGCCGACCTCCACCAGGTGGCAACCCGCTCTGGCCGGGCAGAGTACGCCGATCCGGTCGAGTTCTTCCGCCGCACGTACCTGACCGAAGGGCTTCGGCAACTCCTCTCCGAGGCCGCCAAGCGGCTCGCGGGAATCGGCGGCGTGCCGGTCGTCGATCTGCAGACAACCTTCGGGGGCGGCAAGACCCACACCCTGATCGCCCTGTGGCACCTGTGCTCAGGCGTCCCGCTCTCCGAACTCCCCGAGGAGGTCCAGGAGCTGGTCCGCGCGGCCGGGGTCGACACGTTCCCGAAGGTGCGACGCGCCGCGCTGGTCGGCACCCGGATCGCGCCGGGGCAGGTATCGGTGAAGCCCGACGGCACCGAGGTGGCGACGCTCTGGGGTGAGCTTGCATGGCAGCTGGCCGGAAAGGACGGCTACGAGCTCGTCGCCGAAGCCGACCGAACGGGCACGAGCCCAGCCGGCGCGCTGGCGGAGCTGTTCGAGGCCGTTGCGCCATGCCTTGTCCTCGTCGACGAGTGGGTCGCCTACGCCCGCCAGCTCTACGCCACCGACGAGCATCTCGTAGGGGGCAGCTTCGAAGCCCACATGAGCTTCGCCCAGGCGCTCACCGAGGCGGCACGCTCGGCCGACCAGGCGCTCCTCGTCGTGAGCCTGCCCGCCTCGGTCTCGAGCGATCCCTCGTCCGCTGCGCCAGGAAGCGGCGGTTCGAGCGTCGAGCTCGGCGGTCCCGGGGGCGCGGAGGCGCTTCGCCGGCTGCGCAGCGTGATCGGTCGCGTGGAGTCCTCCTGGCGCCCCGCCTCGGCCGAGGAGGGGTTCGAGATCGTCCGCCGGCGCCTGTTCCGACCCATCGACCCCGCGGCCCTCGTCTACCGGGATGCAACGGCGCGGGCCTTCGCCGAGTCGTACCGGGCCCAAGCCTCGGAGTTCCCCGCCGAGTGCCGCGAGGCCGCGTACGAGCGGCGGCTTCGCGCCGCGTACCCGATCCACCCCGAGCTGTTCGACCGGCTCTACGAGGACTGGTCGACCCTAGAGCGCTTCCAGCGCACCCGGGGCGTGCTCCGGCTCATGGCCCAGGTGGTCGGGGCGCTGTGGCGCGGCGGGGACCAGTCGCCGCTCATCTTGCCCGGGACGATCCCCCTCGACGATGCCCCGGTCGCCTCCGAGCTCGCACGGAACCTGGAGGACTCCTGGAAGCCGGTGATGGACGCGGACGTCGACGGCCCGGCGTCGCTCCCGGCCCAGCTCGACGCCACCTACCCGAACCTCGGCCGCTACGGCGCCACGCGCAAGGTCGCTCGGGCCGTGTTCTTGGGCTCGGCTCCGACGGTGCACTCGCCCCATCGCGGGATCGAGGCCGCGCGGGTCCGGCTCGGCTGCGCGGCACCCGGTGAGGCGGTCGCCACCTACGCCGACGCGCTCGCCCGCCTGTCGGATCAGGCCACCTACCTCTACGTCGATCGCGACCGCTACTGGTACGGGTTGTCGCCCTCCGTCGCCCGCATGGCTCGCGACCGGGCCGAGCGGTGGCTTGCCACTGGGATCGCCGAGGTCGACGCGGCGCTCTGCGAGCGGATCCGCCGCCAGCGGGACCGCGGAGAGCTCGCCGGGGTGCACGTCGCGCCCCAGTCCTCTGCCGACGTCGATGACGACGATCAGGTCCGTCTCATCGTGCTCCCCCCCGAGGCCGCCCATGTGGCCAAGACCGAGGACTCCCCGGCACTCGGCGCGGCACGGGAGATCCTCGAGCAGCGAGGCAGCGCGCCGCGTCTCTACCGCAACATGGTGGTGTTCCTCGCCGCGGATCACCGCCGGGTCGATGACCTGCGCCAGGGCATGGCGGAGGCGCTCGCCTGGGGATCGATCGCCGCTGAGTCCGACGAGCTGGGTCTCGGCGCCCAGCAAGCCGCCCAGGCGGCGACCAAGGCACAGGAGGCCGAGGCCACGGTCGAACGTCGCCTGGCAGAGACCTACACCTGGGCGCTCGTGCCCACCCAGCCAGAGCCGACTGGGCCGATCGTCTTCGACCCGGTCCGCATCGAAGGCCAAGGCACCCTCGCCGCTCGCACGGCACGTCGCCTCATCGACAAGGGGCATCTCAACGTCGTCTACGCCCCCTCGCTACTGCGCACCCTCGTGCTCGGCGGCCCCCTCGCCTCCCTTTGGGAGAGCGGGCACGTCTCGGTGGGTGAGCTCTGGGAGGCGCTCGCCCGCTACCCGTACCTGCCACGCCTCCGGGATCGCCTCGTGCTCGAGCGCTCCGTGCAAGATGGCCCCGCCGGGTTCGCCTGGACCGAAGAGGGCTTCGCCCTCGCCGAAGGCTACGACACGGTAAGCGGCCGGTACCTCGGGCTCGTCGTCGGGCCTGGAGGTTCGAGCGGCACGTCGCCGTCCACGCTGCTCGTGCGGCCAGAGGTGGCCATGGCCCAGCTGCGGGTTCAGGAACAGGCGACCAGCCAGTCGGCGGCGGACGCCGGCACGACGGAGACGACGAGCGCCACGCGAGCGCCGACTGACGCATTGGGCACGTCGGCCGCAACCCCTAGTAGGCCACGACGCTTCCACGGCAGCGTCGTGCTGCGCTCCGAACGGCTCAATCTCGAGTTCGGCAGAGTGGTCCAAGAGGTCGTCCAGCACTTCGTCGACTCCGCAGCCACCGTCGAAGTGACCGTCGAGATTTCCGCCAGTTCCGAAGGCGGCTTCGACGAAGCGATCATCCGGACGGTTACCGAGAACGCCCGAACCCTGCACTTCAGGGAGCAGGGCTTCGAGGAGCAGTAGGAGTTGGACGATGTGTTCGTGAACGAGCGAGGCGTGCCGCACTCCCCGATTGGGTGTCGCATCGCTTCGACGCGCTCGCGCGGACCGCGGAGCTTCCCCGGATGCGGATCCACGATCTGCGCCACATGGCCGCGAGCCTCATGCTCGCGAGCGGCGTCGTCGTGACTGTCCGCAGGAGATACTCGGCCACGCGTCGCGATAGGTCCAGCTCGCCGTCTACACCCAGGTGCTCGCGAGCATGGCCCGAGAGGCGGGCGCGGCCTTGTCAACGAGCCTGCTCGGCGGTGCGGTGACAAACGGTGGACAAGCGGCTCGTCAGCGCTCGTCATCGGCGGCTCGCAAGTCGCTGACCTGGACTTTTCCGGTCGGGCTGGCCGGATTTGAACCGGCGACCTCTTGACCCCCAGTCAAGCGCGCTAACCAAGCTGCGCCACAGCCCGTCTCGCGTTTTCCCTGCAAAACGCTGGTGCCAGCCTAGCCGAACGCGTCGCCAGGGGC
This sequence comes from Acidimicrobiales bacterium, assembly GCA_035294085.1. Classification (NCBI taxonomy): domain Bacteria; kingdom Bacillati; phylum Actinomycetota; class Acidimicrobiia; order Acidimicrobiales; species Acidimicrobiales bacterium. The sequence goes on from DATGLP010000007.1 coordinate 58,190, forward strand.
TCGCTCCGGTCTCGGGTTCCCGCCGTGGGTCAGGAGGAGCGTTCGGCGCGGATAGCGTGGCCGAGACGATGGCCACGGACGTCGACGCGCTCTACGAGGAGCACCTCAGCGAAGCCGACCGGCGGATCATCGAGGAGGCGACCGGTCTCGGTCCTCCCTTCGCCCGCGCGCTCGGCCGTCCCGAGCTCGAGGTCGCCGTGTTCGGCGCCGACCTCGGCGACCACACCCTGGCCGCCATGTCGCCCTTCCTCGCCTTCGCGGTGGCGGTGCACCGCACCGCGGCGCACCTCGAGGGGGCGAGCTTCGTCGAGGAGCGCTTCTCGGCCAGGCTGCGCATCCCCGTCTTCGACGTCGAGCCCCTCCGGGAGCTCCTGGGCACGCCCGAACGGCGCTTCTTCCTCGTCGAGCTCCTCGCCTCCTACACGCACGTCTCGAGCGGTGCGACCTGGCAGCGCACGAGGCGGGGCTGGCGACGGCGTCGCTTCAGCGAGCTCGACCCGGTGCGGCTCGCGGAGCTCGTCGAGCTTGCCGACGAGCTCGATCGTCCCGGCATCTACCGGCGACTCGGGGACCTCGCCCTCTTCCTCACCGGGGTCTTCCCCGACCACGAGGCCGCGTTCGACTTCGGCCCGAGAGCGCCGCGCCTCGCGCGCGTGGCGGGGCTCGCGCCGACAGCTGCCGACGAGGAGGAGACCGGGGCGGCCCTCCTCGAGCGGGTCGGCGCCCGTGCGTATCGCGCCGCGGTCGCGAGCGTCGAGCGCCTCGGTCTGCCGGTCACCGGCAGTCTCGCCGTCGTGGCCGACATGGCCGAGCGTTTCGCCACGGCGCGACGCGTCCTCAACGTCGTGACGGATCGCTACCTGTTCCCGATCCGAGGGCAGTGGTTCGGCGCGGGGTGAGCGCTGCCCGGCCCGTTCCCTGCAGCCCTCCGCTACCCTGGCTGCCAGCTCCGACGACCGAAGCGAGGGGTCAAGGTGCCGATCTACGAGTACCGCTGCGAGACCTGCGGGTGCACGTTCGAGCTGCGCCGGGCGCGCGCCGACGCCTCGGCCCCCGCGACGTGCCCGTCCGGCCACTCGACGACGCGCCGGCTGCTCTCGAGCTTCGCCCTCACCGGCACGGCGAGGGCCATGCCTGCCGGCGAGGGCTGCGGGCCGGGCTGCGCCTGCGCCGCGAACTGAGCGCTCCGCCTCGGCGCGCGGCACGGCGCCAACTCGTGCTCAGCCGTGCCAGGCGCGGTGGAAGAGCCAGAAGATGAACCAGATGAAGCGGTAGACGAGGTAGAGGACCGTCCCGACGAGCAGCACCTTGAAGTGCCAAGGTGCCTTCACTGCCTCCTCGGTCGCTTCCTCGCCGTCGCGAGGCGACGTCGGGAGGAGCCGGCCGCCGCAGCTCGGGCAGCGCTGCGCGCGCGCGAGCCGGCTGCAGCGCTCGCACCAGCCTTCGGCTACCTCGCTCGCCGGCGACCGGCGCCGCTCCTCGCTCACCGCCCGCGTCTCCTCACACGGAGCTTGAGCGGCGTCGGGCCGAGCTCGAAGCGCTCGCGCAGCGACCGCTCGAGGTAGCGGAGGTAGGCGGGGGGGAGCTTCCCGGTCGCGAAGAGGGTGAACGTCGGTGGCTCGACGGCACCTTGGACGGCGTAGAGGATGCGCGCCCGCGGCGGCGGCTGCGTCGCCTGGAGCGAGTGCACCGCCTCGTTCAGCTCGGCGGTCGGCACGCGCCGGCGGTAGGCGTCGATCGCGCGTCGCAGCGCCGGCACGATCCTCTGGACACCGAACCCCGTCTTGGCCGAGACGCGCAGGACCGGCGCGTAGGCCAGGAAGCCGAGCTGGTCCTCCACCTCGCGGGCGAGCGCGAGCCGACGATCGGTCGACGCGAGGTCCCACTTGTTCACGACGACGAGGATCGGGCTCCCGGACGCGTCGACGCGCTCCGCGAGCCGCTGGTCCTGGTGCGTCACGCCCTCGGCGGCGTCGAGGACGAGCAGGGCGACGTCTGCCCGGTCGATCGCGGCGAGCGAGCGCACGAGCGCGTAGTACTCGGTCCCCTCGACGATGCGGGCCTTGCGGCGCAGGCCGGCCGTGTCGACGAAGCGGAGCGGGCCGGCGTCCGTCTCGACGACGGTGTCGATCGCGTCCCTCGTCGTCCCCGGTACGTCGTGGACGACGGCGCGCTCGTCCCCGACGAGCCGGTTGAACAGGGTGGACTTGCCGACGTTGGGGCGACCGACGATCGCTACCGCGCCGAGCGGCTCGAGCGCTGTCCGGTCGGCCAGGCGGGCACGAGCCGGCTCGAAGCGCTCGACGACCCGATCGAGCAGGTCGCCCACCCCTCGGCCGTGCAGGGCGGAGACGAGGGCCGGCTCGCCGAAGCCGAGGCGGGCGAGCTCGAAGGCGAGCGGCTCCTGACCGCCGGAGTCGACCTTGTTCGCGACCGGGATCACCCGCGGCGCGTGGCGGCGCAGCAGCCGTGCGACCGCCTCGTCCTGCGCGGTGAGACCCGTCGTGGCGTCGAGCACGAGGAGGACGACGTCCGCGCCCTCGACGGCCCGCAGCGCCTGCGCCGTCACCTTCCGGTCGAGTTCGCCGCCGCGCTCGAGCACGCCACCGGTGTCGACGAGCGTGAAGGCCCGCCCTCGCCAGTCCGCGACGAGCTCGAGGCGGTCGCGCGTGACGCCCGGCTGCTCCTCGACGATGGCCACCCTGCCACCGACGATTCGATTGAGGAGGGTCGACTTGCCGACGTTCGGCCGACCGGCGATCACGACGACCGGGAGGTCCGCAGCCGACCGTGGTCGCTCGGCGAGGCGGGCCAGCGCAGGGTCCTTCATCGTCCGCCCCGCACGCGCGCCCCAGCGGGCGCGCCGTGGCGCGCGCCGGCCTCGAGCGCCCGGCGCAGCGCGGCGCCGTCGGCCGCGACGACCTCGACGGGCCGCGGGAGGTCCGCCACGGTGCCGCCGTCGAGGAACCGCCCTTCGGAGAGGCAGACGTCCGGCAGCAGGTAGCGGCGCTGCGCCGGCGCGGCGTCGAGCGCCCTGCCCACGTCGCTCGCGGTCAGCAGGCCCGCCACGGCGACGTTGCCACCGAAGAAGCGGTTCTCGATCGCCAGCACCTCGACGTCTGGCCAGCCGGCGCGTCCGAGCAGCGGTCCGAGCACCTGCGCGCCGTAGGTGCTGGTGAGGACGACAGCGGGCCACTCGGCGCGGCGCTCGTCCGCACGCCCGGGCCTCGCCCGCTCGGCGCGATAGCCCGTGCGCGGCGCCCCGTCGACGGCGGCGAAGAAGCCGCCGCGCCGCCCGCTCGCGGGCGCGACCGTGCCGAGCAGGCCCGCCTCGAAGGCCCGCGCCATGCCGACCCCGTTCTCGAGCTGCGGATAGCCCTCGTACGCCGCGGCCTCGGGGAACTCGCGCGCCGCGAGCAGGTAGTACTCGTCCGCGGCGTGGACGAGGCGTCGCCCGGTGGCAGCGAGGAAGCGCGCCTGCCACTCCTCGACGGTGTCGAGGACCGCCGCGGCCTCCGCGCTCGTGTGCGGCCGCATCGCCGCCTCCCGGGAGAACCGGCTCACGCCGAGGGGCACCGCGGCCGCCGAGGCGAGCTCGGGGAAGCGCTCGAGGATCCCCGCCAGGGTGTCGTGCAGGGCCGCGCCGTCGTTCACGCCGGGGCAGACGACGATCTGGCCGTGCACCTCGATCCCGTGGTCGAGCAGGGCGCGCAGCCAGCGCAGGCTCGTCGCCCCCCGCCGGTTGCGCAGCAGGCGCGCGCGCAGCGCTGGGTCGGTCGCGTGGATCGACACGTAGAGCGGCGAGAGGCGCTCGGTGACGACGCGCTCGAGGTCGAGCTCGGTGAAGCGCGTCAGCGTCGTGAAGTTCCCGTAGAGGAACGACAGCCGGTAGTCGTCGTCCTTCACGTACAGGCTGCGCCGCATCCCCTTGGGGAGCTGGTAGATGAAGCAGAACTCGCAGTGGTTGTCGCAGGTTCGGACGCGGTCGAACACCGGCGAGGACACCTCGATGCCGAGCGGCGCCCCCGCGGCCTTCTCGATGGTCACCTCGAGGTCGAGGCCGCCGCGGCGCAGCTCCAGCTCGACGGTGGGCTCGTCGACGAGGAGGTGGTACTCGATCACGTCGCGGGGCACCACGCCGTTCACCGACCGCAGCTCGTCGCCTCGGAGGACGCCCGCCTGCGCCGCGGGCGAGGCCGGCGCGACGCCGACGACCTGCGGGAAGGGCATCGACCCAGCGTACCTGGCCGGGGCGGTACCCTTGGCGGCGTGAAGGTCGACCGCGTCCTGCTCGCCGAGCCGCGCGGCTTCTGCGCCGGCGTCGAGATGGCGATCAAGGCGCTCGCCTGGATGGTCCGCGTCTTCGAGCCCCCCGTCTACTGCTACCACGAGATCGTCCACAACCGCCTCGTCGTCCAGGAGTTCACCCGGCAGGGGGTGGTCTTCGTCGACGACGTCGCCGACGTCCCCCCCGGCGCGCCGCTCATGCTCTCGGCGCATGGCTCGGCCCCCGAGGTCGAGGCGGCCGCCGGCGAGGGGGGGCGCGCCGTCGTGAACGCGGTGTGCCCGCTCGTGACGAAGGTGCACCACGAGCTCAAGGTGCGGGCGAAGAAGGGCTACACCGTCGTCTACGTGGGCCACGCCGGCCACGAGGAGGCCATCGGGACGATGGCCGTCGCGCCGAGCGCCGTCCGCCTCGTCGAGAGCGAGGCGGACGTCGACGCGCTCGAGGACCCCGGCACGCCCGTGGCGCTGCTCGCCCAGACGACCCTCCCCCACGACGAGTGGCGCGAGATCGCGGCTCGCGCGCGCGAGCGCTTCCCGGACCTGTGGATGCCCGGCCGCTCCGACCTGTGCTACGCGACGACGAACCGCCAGGCCGCGCTGCGGTCCATCGCCGGGCGCTGCGACGCCGTCGTCGTCATCGGCTCGGCGAACTCCTCGAACACCGTGTCGCTCACCCGCGTCGCCACAGCCGCCGGCTGCGGGCGCGTGCTGCGGGTCAACACGGCGGCCGACCTTCCCGACGACCTCGAAGGCGTCATCGGCGTGACCGCCGGCGCGTCCGCCCCCGAGTGGCTCGTCGCGGAGGTCGTCGAGCGCCTGCGGCCGGCCCGCGGCGTCGAGGTCGTGCGCTGCGTCGAGGAGGAGGAGTACTTCCCGCCCCCACCGGAGCTGCGGGACCTGCTGCGAGCGCTGTGGACGGCGTCGGCCGCCCTGCTCGGCACGACGCCGAGGGGCGAGCCCCCGTCGAAGGAGGACCGCGACGTGCCGGCGGCGAGCATGCTCGCCGCCGGAGCGGTGCTCGCCCCGTGACGCCAGGGCTCGCCACGGCGCGGCGGCGGTGAACGAGCGCGAGGCCCGGCGCCGGCGCGACCTCGACGAGCTCGTGGACGCCGTCGCCCTCGAGGAGTTCCGGGCGGCGCACGGCAGGCCGAGCCTCCCGCCGGTGGCCGTCGTCATCGCCGCCTACCGAGAGCGCGACAACATCGGCACCGTCGTCGGCTCGCTGCCCGGGCGCGTCTGCGGGCTCGAGGCGAAGGCCATCGTCGTCGTCGACGGCGAGGAGGACGGCACCGCCGAGATCGTGCGGCGTGCCGGCCACTACGCGGTCGTCGCGCCCGTCAACCGCGGGCAGGGCGCGGCGCTGCGCCTCGGCTATCGCGTCGCGCGCGAGCACGGCGCCCGCTTCATCGTCACCGCCGACGCGGACGGCCAGACCGACCCGGCCGACCTCGAGGTCGTGCTCGACCCCGTGGTGCGCGACGAGGCGGACTTCGTGAACGGCTCGCGCCGGCTCGGCGAGACGCACTCCACCGACACCGTGCGGAACCTCGGCGTCCGCGTCTACGCGCTCGTCGTCTCCGTCCTCACCCGACGGCGCGTCACCGACACGGCGAACCCGATCCGGGCGATGCGCGCCGAGCTCACCGGCGAGCTCGAGCTCGCCGAGCCGCAGTACCAGGCGTCGGAGCTCCTCATCTCCGTCCTCATGCGCGGCGAGCGCTACGCGGAGCGCCCGGTGACGATGCGCGCGCGCGGCTCGGGTCGCTCGAAGAAGGGCGGCAACCTCCTCTACGGCCTGCGCTACGGGCGCGTCGTCCTTCGCACCTACCGACGCGAGCGCAGACGACGGCGCGCCGGCCTCCCGCTCGGCACGGCGACCTCCCGGGAGCTCGCGGCGCGCGCCGGCTCGCTCGGCGAGCGCGCCTAGCGCCGCCGGCCAGCGCGCCCCGGGGAGGCGAGCCGGCCGACGCGCCAGCCTCGGTCGACCCTCCCGGCCTCGCGACGGCACCGCTCGCCGTGCCGACGCCCGCACCGCTCGCCGGGCCCGGCCGCAGCGGCGGGCGCCGCTCGCTCGCCCCAGCGTCCCGCTAGCGCTAGCGAGCGGCGCCGCCTCGAGCCTCGGCGACGAAGTCCGCCCAGGTCTCAGCGAGCCCCTCGCGCAGCGAGTAGGCGGGCGAGAACCCGAGGGCGCGCGCTCGCTTCGTGTCGACGACGACGGCCGGCATCTCCCCCGGCCGGCCCGGGACGTGCTCCTTGCCGATCTCCACCCCCGTCACCTCGCACGCGAGCCGGTGGAGCTCGTTCATCGACACCGACTCCCCCGCGCCGACCGTCACGGTGGTCGCCGTCTCGAGGCGGAGCCCAAGCTCGATCGCCTGCACGGCGTCGCTCACGTAGAGGTAGTCGCGCAGCTGCTCGCCGTCCCCGTAGATCTCGATCCCGCCCCCGGCGAGCGCGGCCCGCATCAGTCGGGCGACGACGCTGTCCTTGGCCTGCATGCCGGCGCCGTAGACGTTCGTGAAGCGCAGCGCGACCGAGTGCAGGCCGTAGCTCGCGGCGTAGGCGGACAGCAGCATCTCGGCGGCCGCCTTCGTCGCGCCGTAGGGGGTGAGGGGGTGGAGCGGCAGCTCCTCGTCGATGCGGCGCGCCCCGACGTCGCCGGCCACCGCGTTCGTCGAGGCGAACACGAAGCGGGCGACGCCGCGCGCGCGGCAGCCCTCGAGGAGGAGCTCGGTCGCGTCCACATTCGTCGTGAAGACCTCGTGCGGCTCGTTCACCGAGCGCAGGACGGAGGTCAGCGCGGCGAGGTGGACGACCGCGTCCACGCCTCCCTCGAACGCGGCGTCCACGACGGCGCGATCGCGCAGGTCGCCGACGACCGCAGGGACCGCCGGGTCGGGGAACGGCAGGAGGTCGGCGACGACGGGCTCGTCGCCGCGCGCGGCGAGGCGCCGCACGAGGTGGCGCCCGATGAACCCCGACCCGCCCGTCACGAGCACCCGCACGGCGATCCCCCGTTTCCGTCCCCGCCGGCCCGCCGCCGGCGCCGGGCGCAGACCCTACCAACCGCCCCGGACCCGCTCCGCGGCGTCGAACGCCTCCTGCAGGGCGCGCCGGAGCTCGGCGGTGAGCTCGTGGGTCCTCGATCGGGAGACGCGCCCGCCTCGAGCCTGCCCGTCGGGACGGATCGGCGCCGCGATGACGATCGCGACCCGCCGGGGCCGGGGCAGCCGTGCGCCGCGAGGCATCGCCTCGGCCGCGCCCGCGACGCCGACGGGGACGAGCGGGACGTCGGCTCGCAGCGCGAGGTAGGCGGCGCCGTCGCGCAGCTCCCCGACCACCGGGCCGTCCCGGCGCGTGCCCTCGGGGAACACGACGAGCGGCTCGCCGGCGCGCAGCACCTCGAGCGCCCGGTTGAACGCCTCGCGGTCGGCCGCGTCCCGGCGCACTGGGAACGCGCCGAGGGCCTCGAGGAACCGCCCGAGCAGCCGCCAGCGCCAGACCTCCCCCTTCACGAGGTAGCGCAGCCGTCGGCGGGTGACGCGGGCCACGACGAGCCAGTCCAGGTACGACCGGTGCACGGGGGCGAGCACGTAGGCGCCGCGCTCGGGCAGGTGCTCGCGCCCGAGGACCGGCCCGGGCAGGTACAGGCGGGACGCGCCGACCGCGATCACCCGGCACACGGCGTAGAGGGCGAGGGCGCCGCGTCGAGGCCCCGTGCCCGGGCCGGGCGCGCTCACGGGCGCGGCCGTACGGGCGCGCCCGCGAGCGAGTGGCGTGCGCGAGGCGGCGGGGCGGCCCGAGCTCGCAGGAGGCGGCTCACAGCAGCGACACGATCTCGGCGACCACCTCGTCGACGCTGCGGCTCGAGGTGTCGATCTCGACGGCGTCCTCGGCGACGCTGAGCGGCGAGGCCGCCCGTCCGGCGTCGAGGGCGTCTCGCGCCGCCAGGGACGCGCGCGCCGCGGCGAGGTCGGGCGCCCCGGAACGGGCGTCCTCGCGGGCTCGCCGGTGCGCGCGCACCGACGGCTCGGCGGTGAGGAAGACCTTCGCGTCCGCGTCGGGGAGCACGACCGTGCCGATGTCCCGCCCCTCGACGACCCCGCCGCCCCGGTCGCGCACCCACGCTCGCTGGCGCTCCACGAGCACGGCCCGCACCTCGGGGTGCGCCGCGACGATCGACACGGCCGAGTCGACCTCGGGGGTGCGCAGGTCGTCGGTCACGTCCTCGCCGTCGACGAGGACGCGCTCGCCCACCGCGAGCGACAGCGAGCGGGCGAGCGCCTCGAGGGCCGGCCCGTCGGTGGGGTCGACGTCCCGGCGCAGCGCGCACAGCGTGAGGGCGCGGTACATCGCGCCCGTGTCGAGCCGTTCGAGGCCGAGGCGACGCGCCAGGGCGGCCGCCACGGTCGACTTGCCGGCGCCACCGGGCCCGTCGATCGCGATCACGAGCACAGGAGGCCCCCGACGTCGTCGACGAAGCTCGGCCAGCTCGTGGCCACCGCCTCGAAGCCGTCGATCTCGACGGGATCGCTGCCGGCCAGCGCCGCGACCGCGAGGGCCATCGCGACGCGGTGGTCGGCCGCCGCGTCCACGCGCCCGCGCGGCCGGACGCTTCCCCCGGTGACGGCCATGCCGTCCTCGAAGGTCTCGACGCGAACGCCGAAGGACCGCAGCGCGCGCGCCATCGTCTCGATCCGGTCGCTCTCCTTCACGCGCAGCTCGCTCGCGCCGCGCACCGTCGTCGTGCCGTCCGCGAAGGCGGCCGCGACCGCGAGCACCGGCAGCTCGTCGATGCAGTCGGGGACCTCCGCCGCCTCGATCTCGGTGGCCGAGAGCGGCGCCGAGCGCACGAGGAGGTCGGCGGCGGTCGCCGAGCGGGGGCGGCGGTCGATGGACGCCCCCATCCGCTCGAGCACGGCGAGGAAGCCCGCCCGCCCGGGGCCGACGTAGACGTTCTCGAGGAGCACCTCGCTGCCGGCGACGATGCTCGCCGCGACGGCGAGGAAGGCCGCCTGGGAGGGATCGCCAGGCACGTCGAGCTCGAAGGGGGCGAGCTCGCCCGGCCCGACGGAGACGACGTGGACGTCGCCCTCGTCGCGCACCGCAGCCGGATGGCCGCACAGCTCGAGGAGCTCCTCGGTGTGCGGGCGCGTGGCGAACCGCTCGCGCACCGTTGTCCGGCCCTCAGCAGCGAGGCCCGCGAGCAGGAGCGCCCCCTTCACCTGTGCGCTCGGCACGGCCGGCGCGTGGTCGACGCCCACGAGCCGGCCGCCTCGCACGACGAGGGGGGCGAGCCGCCCTCCCTGGCGCCCGTCGACCAGCGCCCCCATCTCCCGCAGGGGCGCGCTCACGCGGTCCATCGGGCGGCGGTGCACGGAGTCGTCGCCGACGAGCACGCTGAGGAAGTCGAAGGTCGCCAGCACGCCCGCGAGCAGGCGCATCGCCGTCCCGGAGTTGCCGACGTCGAGCGGCCGCTCCGGCTCGGTGAAGCGGCGCCGTCCGCCGTGGACGACCTCGTCCTCGACGCGGATGCCGCACGCCTCGAGCGCGGCGCGCGTGCGCGCCACGTCGTCACCGGTGGACAGGCCGCGCACGCGCGAGCGCCCCTCGGCCAGCGCGCCGAAGATGAGGGCGCGGTGCGAGATCGACTTGTCGCCGGGCAGCGCCAGCCGGCCGCGCAACGGCCCGCTCCCGGCGAAGCGCGCCGCCGTCACCGCAGCGCCCGCAGGGCCGGCCGGTAGCCGCGCTCGACGAGGGCTCGGCGCGCCTCGTCGGCCTGGCCGGCGTCGATTGCCATCACGAGCACGCCGCGCTCGCCTTCGGCGGAGTGCGCGATCTCGAGGTCGAAGATGTTGACGCCGAGGCCGCCGAGGACGGTCGTCACCTCGGCGAGCACGCCCGGTCGGTCGAGAACGGGGACGCGGCACTCGACGAGCGCGTCCGGAACGGGCGCGCGCGGCGGGAGGTTGCGACGCGCGACCTTCGCCCGTTCGAGGAGCGCGACGAGGGCGGGCCAGTCGCCCTCGGCGACGATGCGGCGGGCCTCGGCGAGGCGACCAGCGAGCCCGTCGAGGGCGGCCAGGACGGCCGGCGCGTTCTCCGCGAAGATGTCCGGCCAGATCGCGGGATCGCCGGCCGCGATGCGCGTCATGTCGCGAAAGCCGCCGGCAGCGAGCCGCAGCAGGACGCCGTGCTCGACGGCCGCGTCGGCCGCGAGGTCCATGAGGTTCGCCGCGGCGAGGTGCGGCACGTGGCTCACGAGCGCCACGAGGCGGTCGTGGCGGGCGGGGTCGAGCGCGACCGGCTCGGCACCGATGGCGGCGACGGCCTCTCGCACGAGGCCGAACGCCCTCGCGTCGGTGCGCGCGGTCGGCGTGAGCACCCAGGTCGCGCCGGCGAAGAGGTCGCCGTCGGCGCCGTCGGGGCCCTCCTGCTCGGAGCCGGCCATCGGGTGGCCGCCGACGAAGCGCGGGTGGTCGACCCGGCGCACGACCTCCCCCTTCACCCCGCCGACGTCGGAGACGACGAGCGTCCCGGTGGCGTCGCGCTCGAGCAGGTCGCGTGCGACGCCGGCGATGGCGCGCACCGGGGTGGCGACGAAGGCGACGGCGGCGCCGGCCTCGGCCGGCTCGAGCGCGGCAGGGCCCTCGATCGCCCCGAGCTCGACGGCACGCGCCGCGCGTCCGGCGTCGACGTCGGTGCCGTAGACGGTCCAGCCCGCCTTCCGGAGGGCGAGCGCGAGCGAGGTCCCGATCAGCCCGAGGCCCACGACGAAGGCGACCCTCCGCTCGTCCCGGCCGGCGTGCCCCGCGAGCACGGCTAGCCGGCGAGGTCGGCGCGCAGGGAGCGCGCGCCGTGCAGGTAGACGTGGCGCAGGTCCTTGCGCGGGCGCTCGGTGTAGCAGTGCATGAGCACCCGGACGCAGCGCGCCAGGCCGCCCGCGACATCCGCCTCGACGGCCCCGAGGAGCGGCACCTCGTCGAGCCCGAGCTCGCGCGCCGCGGTCGCCGGGTAGCCGGAGACGATGTCGGGGGTCACGGTGAAGATGACGCTCACGAGGTCCTCGACGTCGACCTCGTTGCGCTCGAGCATCGTCGCCACGAGCTCCTGGACGCGCCCGCGGACCTGCTCCGCGCTGTCCTCGTCGAGCGTGGTCGCGCCACGCAGGGCACGCAGCACCCCAGGCATCGCCGGGCAGCCTACCCAGCGGCGCGTCGGCGGCCGTCCCGGGCGTCGGCCGCGAGGCGCCCGCTCGCGGCGAGGGCGAGCGCGCGCACCTCGCCGGGCCGCAGCTCGCGCCACTCCCCGGGCGCGAGGCGCGTGTCGGCGATCGGCCCGATGCGGGTCCGCACGAGGCGCCGGACCGGGAACCCGACCGCGGCGCACATCCGCCGGACCTGGCGGTAGCGGCCCTCGTGCACGACGATGCGCAGGACGCCCGGCGCGCGGCGCGCGACGCGTGCCGGCGCGGTCGTGACGCCCGGCTCGATCTCGACGCCCTCGCGCAGCCGCCTGAGCGCCGCGGGCGTGGGGTCGCCGGCGAGCTCCGCGAGGTACTCCTTGTCGACGCCGTGGCTCGGGTGCGCGAGGAGCTGCGCGAGCGCGCCGTCGTTCGTGCAGATGATGAGCCCCTCGGTGGCGAGGTCGAGGCGGCCCACCGGGAAGACGCGCGGCTCGGCGGGGAGCAGCTCGAGGAGCGTCGGGCGGCCCTCCGGGTCGCTCGCCGTCGTGACGACGCCTGCCGGCTTGTTGCACAGGTAGTAGACGAGGTTGGGGAGGACGCCGACCGGCACCCCGTCCACCGCGACGGTGTCCGTGCGCACGTCGACCCGCCGGCCGAGCGCGGCCACCTCGCCGTTCACCGTCACGCGCCCCGCGGCGACGAGCTCCTCGCAGGCGCGGCGCGACCCGAAGCCGGCACGCGCCAGGACCTTCTGCACCCGCTCACCTGCCGGCCCGGCTGCTCGCGCCGTCGGCGCCCCGCTCGACCGCTCCGCTGCGTTCCGGCCGGGGTCCGGGGCACGCCGAGGGGCGCGCTCGTCGGCGGCGGTCACGGCTCCGGTTCGGCCCGGAGCACCTCCTCCAGGGCCTCGACGGTCGACGCGTCCGGGACGAACGCCTCGAGCGGCGGCAGGTCCTCGAGGCGATCGAGGCCGAGGCGCTCGAGGAACGTGGCGGTCGTGCCGAACAGGACGGCCTGGCCCGGACCGTCGTCGCGGCCGACGGGCTCCACGTAGCCTCGCTGGACGAGGAGCCGCAGGACGCCGTCGGCGTTCACGCCCCGGATCGCCGCCACCTGCGCCCGCGAGATCGGCTGCTTGTAGGCGACGATCGCCAGGGTCTCGAGGGCCGCGGGCGAGAGGCGGTGGGGCTGGCCCTCGAGGATGAAGCGCTCGACGTAGGGCGCGTACGCCGGGCGGCTCTGCAGGCGGTACCCGCCGGCGACGCGCGCGAGCTCGAAGCCACGGCCCTCGGCCTCGTAGCTGGCGCGCAGCGCGGCGCACAGGCCCTCCACCTGCTCGACCGGCAGCTCGAGGAGCTCGGCGAGCAGCCCCGGAGGCACCGGCTCGGTCGCCGCGCACAGGACCGCCTCGATGGCGCCGAGCTCGGCGCGCTCGGCGCTCACCCGAGCACCCCTCCGACCACGGCGCGCCAGCCGGGCGCCGCACGGCTCGACGCCCGCTGCGCGCCGGTCCAGCGCACGACGAGCTCGCCGAACGTCGTCGCCTGCTCGAGGTCGACGAGGCCCTGCTTGTAGAGCTCGAGGAGCGCGAGGAAGCTGGCGACGACGTGAGCGGTGGACGGGGCGTCGGCGACGAGGTCGCGGAAGCTCGCGCGCCCGGCTCGCTCGGCACGGGTCGCGAGCGCGACGAGGGCGTCCGCGACGCTCACCTCGTCGTCGTGGACGTGCTCGGTCGCAGGCGGCCCCTCCCGGCGCCGGGCGAGTGCCCGGCGCGCCGCGGCGGCGAGCATCGCGGGCGAAACCCCCGCGAGCAGGTCCGGCGCGACCGACGCGAAGCGCTCGTCGGGTCCGGCGCGGCGCGCGACGGCGCGGCTCGCGGCCTCCTCGAGCGCGGCGAGCGCGGCGGCGGCAGCCGTGAACGTCTTGCACTCGACGAGGCGCGCGAGCAGGTAGTCGCGAGCCTCGAAGACCGCGAGCTCCTCGTCGAGGACCACGTCTGCCGGCTCGGGCAGGAGCCGCCGGCACTTCAGCTCGACGAGCGTCGCGGCGATGAGGAGGAACTCGGTCGCCACCTCGAGGTCGAGCGCCTCGAGGCGGCGCATCTCGGCGAGGAAGCCGTCGACGACGTCCGCGAGGCGCACGGCGTACAGGTCGACCTCGCGCGCCGTGATGAGCTGCAGGAGCAGGTCGAAGGGGCCGTCGTAGACGTCGAGGTGGACCTCGTAGGCCATCGGAGCGAGGCTAGCGGCGCGCCGGGGCCCGGCGGTGGATGCCTCCCGGAGCCGGTCGCGCGGGCTCAGTAACCTGATCGGGTGGCGCGCGTCTTCTCCGGCATCCAGCCGTCCGGCACCTTGCACATCGGGAACTACTTCGGGGCGATCCGCCAGTGGGTCGCCAGCCAGGCGCACGACGACACCTTCTACTGCATCGTCGACCTGCACGCGCTCACCGTGGAGATCAGTCCCGAGCAGCTGCGGTCGAACACCCTCGAGTGCGCGGCGACCCTGCTCGCGGCGGGGCTCGACCCCGCGGCGTGCACCTTCTTCGTCCAGAGCCACGTCGCCGCGCACGCCGAGCTCACCTGGCTGCTCGAGTGCGTCGCCTCCTTCGGCGAGCTCCGGCGGATGACGCAGTTCAAGGAGAAGGGCGCCGGCCGCGAGACCGTGCGGGCGTCCCTGTTCACCTACCCGGTCCTCATGGCGGCCGACATCCTCCTCTACGGCGCCGAGCGGGTCCCGGTCGGGGATGACCAGCGCCAGCACCTCGAGCTCACCCGGGACCTCGCGTGCCGCTTCAACGCCCGCTACGGGGAGACGTTCGTCGTCCCCGAGGTGGAGATCCCGCCGGTGGGCGCCCGGATCATGGACCTGCAGGCACCCACCGCCAAGATGTCGAAGTCGACGAGCCACCCGCTCGGCCTCGTCTCGATCACCGAGGCGCCCGAGTCGATCGTCCGCAAGGTGCGCCGGGCGGTCACCGACCCCGGCGACGCCGTCCGCCTCGATCGCGAGCGCCAGCCGGGGGTGACGAACCTGCTCGAGATCCTCGCCGCGGCGACCGGCACGGACCCGGAGGACCTCGCCGGCGGCTTCTCCTCGTACGCTGCGCTCAAGTCCGCCGTCGCCGACGCCCTCGTCGAGGTGCTCGCGCCGATCCGCCGCCGCTACGAGCAGCTCCGGGCCGACCCGGGGGCGCTCGTCGAGGCGCTCGCGGCGGGCGCCGAAAAGGCGGCTGCCGCGGCGGCGCCGACGCTCGACAAGGCACGCGCCGCCATCGGCCTCACGGAGCGGTCGGGCAGCCACCGCACGGCGCGGCTCAGATCCTGATCACGTCCCGCCAGAAGATCTCGAGCCCGTTGTTGAACAGGGAGTTCAGCACGTTCGGCAGCGCGAGGACGAGCACGAGGACGAGGACGAGCGAGGCCGACCGCAGTCGGTAGTAGCCGGGGAGGAGCGCGGTCGGCAGCAGCCGCTCCACGACGGCCGAACCGTCGAGCGGCGGGATCGGGATGAGGTTGAAGACGGCGATGATGACGTTCACCTCCGCGGCGACGAACAGGAGCTCGTCGCCGATCGGCCACTGGTCCGGCGTCCCGTAGATCGTCGTCGCGCCGTGCGTCAGGACGCGAAAGGCGAACCCGGCGCCGAGCGCGAGGACCACGTTCACGAAGGGTCCCGCGAGGCCGACGAGCACGGCCTGGTTGCGGGGGTGGCGAAGGCGGCCGACGTTGACCGGGACCGGCTTCGCCCAGCCGAAGGCGCTGCCGGTCGTCGCGATGAGCAGGATCGGCAGCAGGACGGAGCCGATCGGGTCGATGTGGCGCAGCGGGTTGAGCGACAGCCGGCCGGCCCGCTTCGCCGTGTCGTCGCCGCACAGGTTCGCCACCACGCCATGGCTCACCTCGTGGAGGATGATGGTGACGATGAGGACGGCGAAGAAGAGCGCCTCCTCACGCGTCACGATGTGCCGCCGGACCGCCTCGACGGCGATCGCGCCGAGCAGGGCGAGGGCAGCGACGACCCATGGGCCGTGCCGGTGGAAGCTCGAGAGGTCGCCCCCCCTCGCGCCGTCAGCCACCGCGAACGAGCTTCAGCGGTGGGCCGAGGCGCACTCGATGCAGGTCCGGACCGTCGGCATCGCCTCGAGGCGAGCCGGGTCGATCGGCTTGCCGCAGCGCTCGCAGATGCCGTAGGTCCCGTTCTCGATGCGCGCGAGCGCGGCGTCGACGTCCTCGAGCGCGCCGCGCAGCTCAGCCGCGAGCGCCTCCGCCTCGCCGCGCTCGGCGGTCACCTGGCTCGAGTCCGCGAAGTTGGGGTCGTAGGTGAGCCCGGGCCCGCTGTCCCCGAACCCCAGCTCGTGGAGCTGCTCGAGGAGCGACCTCCGCTCCTCTTCGAGGAGCGCCCGGTAGTCGACCGCTGCCGCCTCGTTCGTCACGCACGAGAGCCTACTTCCTCGTCCAGCCCGTCCGGGCACGGCGGGCCACCGATCGAGGAGGCGGTCCCCTGCGCAGCGCGCGCGGGTGCGCGGCGAGGTAGGAGCGGCGGAGGTGCTCCTGGGACACCTTCGTGTACACCTGCGTCGTCGTGATCGAGGCGTGCCCGAGCAGCTCCTGGACGACCCGGATGTCCGCCCCGTGGTCGAGCAGGTGCGTGGCGAAGCTGTGGCGCAGGACGTGCGGCGTGACCCGGTCGGCGAGCCCCGCCGCACGAGCGTGGCGCCGCACGACCGCCCAGATCGCCTGGCGCGTCATGCGGCGCCCTCTCGCCGAGACGAAGAGCGCCTCCTCGTCGCGCCGGGCGCCCCGCCTGCCCTCGAGGAGGGCCGGCCGGCCGCCGACGAGCCACGCCCGTGTCGCCGCGATCGCCGGGCGCCCGAGGGGCACGACCCGCTCCTTCGAGCCCTTCCCGAGCGCGCAGACGAGGGCCCCGGCGAGGTCGACGTCGCGCAGGTCGAGCCTGGCGAGCTCCGAGATGCGCAGACCGGTCGCGTAGAGCACCTCGAGGATGGCGCGGTCGCGAAGCGCCCGCGGGTCCTCGCCGCGCACGGCAGCGAGCAGCCGCTCCACCTCGGCCTCGCTCAACGCCTTCGGCACGCCCCGCGGCACGCGAGGGGTGGCGACCTCCCGTGTGGGGTCGCTGCCCGCGCCCCGCTCGTCCTGGCAGAAGCCGTGGAGCCCCCGAATGGCAGCGAGGGCTCGCGCCCGGGAGGAGGGCGCGAGCCCCGCCGCGGCGAGGTAGTCGAGGTAGTCCTCGATGACGGCGGGCACGACGTCGCCGAGCGCGAGCCGGCGCCCGGCGAGGAAGGACTCGTAGCTCGCGAGGTCTCGCCGGTACGCCGCGATCGACGTCGGCGCGCGCCCCTTCTCGACCGCGAGGTACGAGAGGAACTCCTCGGCGTCGCGCGAGAGCCCCGGACCGCCCGCCACCAGCGCTGCTCAGTGCTCGCCGGCGCGCCCGGCGAGCGCCCGGCGGGCGAGGACGAGCGCGATGATGGACTTCGCGTCGACGAGCTCGCCGGCGTCGACGAGCTCGAAGAGCGCGTCGAGCGGGACCGCCTCCACGGTCATGTGCCGCTCCTCGACACCCTGGTGGTCGCGCGCCACCGGTCGCAGGTCCTCGGCGAGGAAGCACGCCGTGCGCTCGTCGGTGAACCCGGGCGAGTTGTAGAACGAGACGAGGTGCGTCATCGCGCCCGCCTCGCGGCCCACCTCCTCGACGAGCTCCCGGCGCGCGCAGCGCTCGGGCGCCTCGCCGGCGACGTCGAGCTTCCCGGCGGGCAGCTCGAGGACGAAGGCGTCGAGGGGTGCTCGGTACTGGCGCACCATGAGCACCGAGCCGTCGCGCTCGAGCGGGACGACGCACACCGCGCCGGGGTGGCGCACGACGTCTCGCTCGAAGGTGAAGCCGTCCGGCGCGACGAACGTCCCCTGCACGAGGGTGATGAACGACCCGACGTAGCGGACGCGCTCCCCGATCCAGCGGAACCCTGCGGTTTCAGCCGGCATCGAGGTCGAGCGCGAACAGGTGCGGGTCTCGCGCCCGCGCCCGCTCGAGCGCCGCGGCGAGCAGGCCGCGGAACAACGGGTGCGGCCGGTCCGGCCGGCTCTTGAACTCGGGGTGGGCCTGCGTGCCGATCCAGAAGGGATGGCCGGGGAGCTCGATGAACTCGACGAGGCGGCCGTCGGGCGAGGTCCCCGAGCAGACGAGACCGTGCGCCTCGAGCCGCGCCCGGTAGCGAGGGTTGACCTCGTAGCGGTGGCGGTGGCGCTCGGTCACCGTCGTCTCCCCGTAGAGCTGCGCGACCTGCGAGTCCGGCGCCAGGCGCGCGACGTAGGCCCCGAGCCGCATCGTCCCGCCGAGGTCGGCGACGTCGGCCTGCTCGTCCATGAGGTCGATCACCGCGTCCGGCGTCGACGGGTCGAACTCCCGGGAGTTGGCGCGCTCCAGCCCGAGCACGGCGCGGGCGAACTCGACCACCATGAGCTGGAGTCCGAGGCACAGCCCGAGGCAGGGCACCTCGTGGCGGCGGGCGTAGCCGGCCGCCACGACCTTGCCCTCGATGCCGCGCTCGCCGAAGCCACCGGGGATGACCATCCCGTCGAGCCGCGCGAGGTCGGACGCGTTCGCCGGCGTGACCTCCTCGGCCTCGATCCACTCGATCGCGACGCGCGCCCCGAGGTGGTAGCCCGCGTGGCGCAGCGCCTCGACGACGGACAGGTAGGCGTCGGGCAGCGTGACGTACTTGCCGATCACGCCGATGCGGACGGTCTCGGTCGCGAGCGCCACCCGCTCGAGGAACTGCTCCCAGGAGGTCAGGTCGATCGGTCGGTCGGGCCCATCCAGGCGGAGGATCGAGCACACCGTCGCGTCCAGCCCCTCCTCGTGCAGGAGGAGGGGGATCTCGTAGATCGTCTCGGCGTCGACCGCCGAGACGACCGCCTCGATGGGGACGTCGCAGAGCAGGGAGATCTTCTGCTTCAAGGCGTCGGAGATGGGCTGCGCGCTGCGGCACACGATGACGTCGGGCTGGATGCCCCGGCTGCGCAGCTCCGTCACCGAGTGCTGCGTCGGCTTCGTCTTCTGCTCGCCGGAGGGCGCGAGGTACGGGACGAGGGTCAGGTGGACGTAGCAGACGTTCTCACGGCCCACCTCGCGGCGGAACTGGCGGATCGCCTCGAGGAACGGCACGATCTCGATGTCTCCGACCGTCCCGCCGACCTCGGTGATCACGACGTCGACGTCGTCGGTCGCGAGGCGGCGGATCCGCTCCTTGATCTCGTCGGTGATGTGCGGGATGACCTGGACCGTCCGGCCGAGGTAGTCGCCGCGCCGCTCCTTCTGGATCACCGCCGAGTAGATCTGCCCGGTGGTCGCGTTCGAGTAGCGGTGCAGGCTCTCGTCGATGAAGCGCTCGTAGTGGCCGAGGTCGAGGTCGGTCTCGCCCCCGTCGTCGGTGACGAACACCTCGCCGTGCTCGAAGGGGTTCATCGTCCCCGGGTCGAAGTTGATGTAGGGGTCGAGCTTGCACATCGTCACCCGCAACCCGCGGGCCTTGAGGAGCCGGCCGATCGACGAGGCGGTGAGTCCCTTGCCGAGGGAGCTCGACACCCCGCCCGTCACGAAAATGAACTTCGACACCTCTCCTCCGTGGCCGACCCGTGCCACGCTACAGGGCGCGACCGCCGGGGAGGCGGAACCGGCCCCGATCAGCGCTCGCGCCGCAGCGACGCGAGCAGCTCGCTCGCGTGCTCCCGCGCGGCGCGCGAGCCCGGGTGGCCCGAGAGCATGCGCGACAGCTCACGGACACGATCCTCCCCCTCGACCTGCCGCACGGACGCGGTCGTGCGCCCGGCCTCTTCGACCTTCTCGACCACGAGGTGCACGTCGGCGCGGGCCGCCACCTGGGCGAGGTGGGTCACGAGGAGCACCTGGTGGCTCGCCGCGAGCTCGGCGAGCGCGCCGCCGAGCGCGAGCGCCGCCGCCCCGCCGATGCCCGCGTCGACCTCGTCGAACACGAGCGTCTCGGGACCCTCGCTCAGCACAAGGCGCAGCGCCAGCATCGCCCGGGCCAGCTCGCCGCCGGACGCGACCCTCGCGAGGGGCTGGAGCGGCTCGCCCGGGTTCGCGCCGAGCAGGAACTCGACGGCATCCCCGATCCCCTCGCCGACCTCGACCGCGAAGCGCGCCTCGGCGAGCCCCAGCGCGTGCAGGCGGGACTGCACCTGCGAGGCGAGTGGCGCCGCGGCGCGCCGACGCTGGTCGCCGACGGCCCGCTCGGCGTTCGCGAGCGCCTCGGCGAGCTCGGCGGCGCGCGCCTCGAGGGCGGCGCGCCGAGCCTCGCTCGCGGCGAGCTCCCCGAGCCGTTCCCGGTGCGCGGCCGCGGCGGCGAGCACGCCAGCGAGGGTCCCGCCGTGCTTGCGCGCGAGGCGAGCGAGGAGCTGCCGCCGTGCGCGGACCTCCCCTAGGCGCACCGGGTCCTCCTCGAGCGCCTCTGCTGCGCGCCGCAGGTCGCGCGCCGCGTCCTCGAGCTCGGCGAGCAGCGCAGCCAGCCGCGCCGCGTGCGCCTCCAGCGGGGCGTGGCCCTCGACGAGCGAGACGCTCGCCGCGAGCAGGTCGCGCGCGTTCGCCCGGGCGTCGTCGGCGAGGCAGGCCATCGCCGCCGTCGCGGCCTCCCGTAGGGCCGCGGCGCTCGCCAGGGCCTCCTCCTCGAGCGCGAGGTGGTCGTCCTCCGCCTCGGAGGCGATCGCCGCCTGCTCGATCTCGGCGAGCTCGAAGCGCAGGAGGTCGAGCTCTCGCTCGCGGCTCGCTCCGTCCCCCCCCAGCGCGGCCAGCAGGGCCGCGTTGGCCCGCGCCTCCTCGCGCAGCCGGCGCACCGGGCCGAGGTCCACCGCGGCGAAGCGATCGAGCGCGGCGCGCTGCGCGGCGGGGCGCAGCAGCGCCTGGTGGAGGTGCTGCCCGTAGAGCTCGACGAGGCTGGCGCCGAGCTCCGCGACGACCGCCGTCGGCACCATGCGCCCGTCCAGGTAGGCGCGGGCGCGCCCCTGGCGAGCCAGCGCACGGGCGAGCACCACCTCACCCCCGTCGTGGCCGAGGAAGCGCCCCTCGACGAGGGCCTCCTCGCAGCCGGACCGCAGCATCGCCGCGTCCACCCGTCCGCCGAGGAGGAGCGCGAGCGCTTCGACGACGAGCGTCTTGCCTGCCCCGGTCTCGCCGGTGATCACGGTGAGCCCGGGCCCGAGGACGAGGTCGAGGTCGGCGATGACCCCGAGCTGGCGGACGCGCAGCTCAGCGAGCACGGTGGCTAGCGGTCCACGAGGTTGAACTTGGCACGCAAGATGGCGTGGAAGTCGCGCTCGCCGAAGCGGACGATGCGCGCGCCGCGTGCGCCGGCGCGCAGCGCCACGGTCGCGCCCGAGACGAGCTGGGCGGCGGCGGACCCGTCGACGACGAGCACGCCGGCGCGCCCGTCGATGAGCTCCAGGCTCACGGTCTCCTCCGGATCGAGGACAAGGGCACGGTCGAAGAGCATGTGGGGAGCGATCGGCGTCAGCACGAGGGCCCGCACCTTCGGGGAGACGATCGGCCCGCGCAGCGAGAGGTTGTAGGCCGTCGAGCCGGTCGGCGTGGCGACGAGCAACCCGTCCGCCACGTAGGTGAGGAACGGTCGCTCGTCGATCACCACCCGCACCCTGATCGTGTGCCCCGGCGCCGTCTTCTCGAGCACCGCCTCGTTCAGCGCGACGAGCCGCCGGCGAGCGCTGCCGTCCCTCGGGTCCAGCACGACCTCGAGCGTCATGCGCTCTTCGATCGCGAAGTCGCCCACGACCAGGCGGGAGAAGGCGCCTTCCATGTCGGCCGGCTCGATCTGGGTCAGGTAGCCCAGCCGACCGAGGTTGACGCCGAGGACCGGCACCGACCGATCGACGACGAGCTGGATCGTGCGCAGCATCGTGCCGTCGCCACCGAGGCTGATCGCGAACCGGAAGTCCCCGGCGGCCAGGAGCGGGTCCTCGACCCGCTCCTCGGCGGCCACGGGACCAGCCACCTCGAACCCCGCGCCCTCCCACCAGGCGCGCGCGGTCTCGGCCAGATCCTTGGCATCGGGACGGCGAGGGTGGACGACGAGCGCGACGCGCCGCGGGCCTCGAGGTGCCGAGCACATGGTGCCATCCTCGCTCCCGGCCGGGCCCAGGGCAACGACCTCCGGCCGGGCGGCTGGCTACGACCGGCCTAGGCCCCGGCAGCCGGCTCGTCCGGCCCCGCCGAGCGCGCGGGCGCCTTCCTGGCGGAGACCTTCCTGGCCGCCGCCTTCGTCGCGGGCGCCTTGCGTGCGGGGGCCTTCCCGCCAGCCGCCTTCGTCGCGGGTGCCCTGCGCGCGGGGGCCTTCTTTGCGGCGGGCTCGGTCGCCGCCGACTCGCTCGCCGAGGGCGTCGTCGGCCGGCCGACGCCGAGGTACTCCCCCACGAGGGCCACGGCTCGCTCCAGGAAGTCCGCCAGCTCCTGCCGGCGTCGGGCGGCCCGGGCCTCGAACTCGCGGCGCACCTCGGCGCGGATCACCTCGCCGAGCTGCTCGATGCCCCGGCGCGATCGGGCGCGCAGGTCCTCGAGGACGTCCTCCACCCGCTCGCGGCCTGCCGCGCTGCTGCGCAGCGCCTCGCGCACCATGTCCTCCAGCTCGGCGCGACTCGCCTTGGACAGCGAGGCGCCCGCGTCGAGGTAGCGCTTCAGCAGCTCCCGGAGCCCCTCGCGCCCGTCCGTGCTCACGAGAGCGACGATACACCGCACGAGCTGGCGCGACGGCGCGAGGCGGGCGCCGGTCCGCCGGCACGGTGAGGCTGCGGCCGTCTCGTCACGCGCCAGCGGCGACGAGGCCGGCGAGGTCACGGGCGTCGAGGTCGGGCGCCGGTGCACCGGGGGGCGCGCCGGCAGGGGTGACGCCGGAGCGCACGAGGGCGAAGCGCGCGCCGAGGGCGCGCGCGAGCTCGCCGTCGGTGGCCGGCCGATCGCCGACGACGACGTCCACCCGATGGAGTCGGCGCCGCACGAGCTCGACGGCGGGCGGGTGCGGCTTGCCGGCGACGAGCGGCACGGCACCGGTCATCGCGACCAGCGCCGAGAGGATCGCACCCGCGCCCGGCCGCAGGCCTTCGGGCGTCGGGAACGTCGGGTCGTCGTTCGTCGCGATGAGGCGCGCGCCGTCGAGGACGGCCCGGCCTGCCAGCGCGAGGCGCTCGTAGCTCAGCCGCAGGTCGATGCCGACGACGACGGCGTCGACCGGTCCGTCGCTCGCCCCGCTCGCGTCGACCGCGTCGACGGCGCGCGCCGCGAGGGCCTCGAGGATGCCCGGGCCGCCGAGCACGAGCGCGCGCTCGCCCGGCTCGAGCAGGCCTGCCGCCGCCGCGCTGGAGGTGAGCACGTCCTCGCGCCGGGCCGGCACGCCGCACCGCTCGAGCTTGGCGACGAGCTCGTCGAGGCGGAGGTGGGAGTTGTTCGTGAAGAACGCGACCTGCCTGCCCGAGGCGCTGAGGCGCGCGAGGGCGTCGGCGGCGCCGGGGATCGGACGGTCCGCGAGCCAGACCACGCCGTCCAGGTCGCACAGCCAGCGCTCGTCGCGATCGTCGTTCACGGTGTGCCTCTCCGACGGCGGCGGATCGATGTGCTACGCAGGATAGGTGCCTGCCTTCCAGCCCTTCGCCGGCCTGCGCTACGACCCCGTCGCCTGCTCCCTCGCGGAGGTCATCGCCCCGCCCTACGACGTCGTGGGCGAGCGCGAGCGGGCCTGTCTGGCCGCCCGCAGCCCGTACAACGCCGTCCACGTCGAGCTGCCGTCGCCGGACGAGGCGCACGGCCAGGACCGCTACGCGCACGCCGCGTCCCTCCTCGAGCGCTGGGAGCGCGACGGCGTGCTGCGCCGGGACGACGCCGAGGCGCTCTACCTCTACCGGATGCGCTTCGTCGACGAGGACGGGGCCGCACGCTCGACGACGGGCGCGATCGGCGCCCTCGGCGTCGGTCCGCTCGGCAGCGACGTGCTCCCCCACGAGCAGACGATGCCGAAGCCCACCGGCGACCGCCTCGACCTGCTGCGCGCCTGTCGCGCGAACCTCTCCCCGATCTGGGGGCTCTCGCTCGCGACCGGTCTCGGCAAGGCGTGCGCCGACGTCGCCGCCTCGTCCCCGTCGCCGCTCGCCGCGACCGACGACGAGGGCGTCGTCCACGAGCTGTGGCCGGTCACCGACGCTGCCTCGATCGAGCGGATCACGGGGCTCGTCGAGAGCGCGCCGGTCATCATCGCCGACGGCCACCATCGCTTCGAGACGGCCCGTCAGTACCAGGCCGAGCGCCGCGCGGCGAACGGCGGCGCGCCCGGCGCCTACGACCTCGTCATGGCGCTCGTCGTCGAGCTCAGCCCCGACGAGCTGGTCGTCGGCGCCATCCACCGCCTCGTGGCCGGCCTCCCGCCGCGCTTCTCGCTCCTCGAGCACCTCGAGGCCCACTTCGAGCCGCTCCCCATCCCCGGGGACAGCGACTCACTGGTGGAGGCGATGCGCGAGCGCGGCGGTCTCGGCCTGGTCACCGAGGACGGGAGCCACCTCCTCCTGCCACGGCCGGCCCTCGAGGCGGCCGCGGCCGCGCCGCTCGACTCGAGCCGCCTCGACGTCGCGCTCGCCAACCTGCCCCCCCACCGCCTCGTCTACCAGCACAGCTGGTCCCTCGCCGCCGACGCCGTGCACCGCGGCGAGGCGCAGGCCGCCTTCCTGCTGCGCCCGGCCACGATCGAGCAGATCGCGCAGACCGCGCACGGCGACCGTCGCATGCCCCCGAAGACGACCTTCTTCCATCCCAAGCCCCGGACCGGGATGGTCTACCGACCCGTCCCCGGCTGAGCCGTCGAGGCGCCCGGTCCCGACCCTCGCTGGCGCGCCCGGAAGTACGCCTGCGCGGCGCTCGCGAGCAGCGAGGCGACCTCGCCGAGCGGGAGGGAGCAGCTGTCCACCACGAGGTGGTAGAGGCGCCAGTCGCGCCAGTCCCGACCGTAGAGGCGCCGCACGTAGAGCGAACGGATCCGATCGGTCTCCTCGCCCCGTCGTCGTGCGCTCGCGAGGTCGATGCCCTCGATCGCCGCAGCCTGCGCGAGGCGCGCCTCGAGCGGGCCGTCGAGGCGCACGTGGAACGCCTCGGCGAGGAAGACGGACGCCCCCCAGCCGAGGACGACGCCGCCGTCGTTGGCGGCGACGAACTCCCGGACGCGCGACTCCGCCTCGATGCGCAGCGCCTCGTCGGAGGGGGCGACGGCGCCGGGCGGTGCGCCCGGTCCGTAGGCGTCGGGCATCGTGGCGAAGCTCGCCGCGAGGCGCCCGAAGAACCCGCTCGTGCGCTCCTCCTCGACGGCGGCCTCGCCACGCGGGCGCGCCGCCGCCTCGACGTCCGTGCCGACGACGGCGCGGTCGAGGAAGGCGAGGTCGAGCAGCTGCGCGACCGCCGGGCCGACGACGCTGCCACCGGCGCCGTAGCTCCCGGAGATCGTGACGACACGGCGCATCGCTCGAGGCGCGCCCGAATGCGGGCGCCGACCCTACGCCACGGTCCAGACGGTGCCCGAGCGCAGGAGGGCAGCGAGGTCGCCGGTCCCCTTGCGCGCCTGGACGTCGGCGATCTGGGCAGCGACGAGCGATCCGTAGTCGGGGCGCTCCACCGCCCGGAACACCCCGATCGGCGTCGGCTCGTGCGGGCCGCTCGACAGGCGCGAGAGCAGGAAGGCGAGCCCTGGGTCGCTCCTCGTCTCGTCGTGCACGAGGAGCGAGTCCTCGCCGACGTCGGCGACCGAGACGATCTCGAGCCGCCCGTCGGGGGTGAGGCGCACCCCCTTCTCCCGCTCCTTGCCGAAGCGGATCGGCTGGCCGTGCTCGAGCGGGATGAGCATCTCCGCTCGCCGGTCCCGGCCCGTGATGTCCTCGTAGGCGCCGTCGTTGAAGACGTTGCAGTTCTGGTAGATCTCGACGAAGGCAGCGCCCCGGTGGTCGTGCGCCCGCCGGAAGGTCTCCATCATGTGCTTGCGGTCCATGTCGTGGGTGCGCGCCACGAACGTCGCCTCCGCGCCGAGCGCGACCGAGAGTGGGTTGAACGGCACGTCGAGGGAGCCGAAGGGGGTCGACTTCGTCACCTTGCCCGTCTCGGACGTCGGCGAGAACTGGCCCTTCGTCAGGCCGTAGATCTGGTTGTTGAAGAGCAGGATCGTGAGGTTGACGTTCCGCCGGAGCGCGTGGATGAGGTGGTTCCCGCCGATCGACAGGGCGTCGCCGTCGCCGGTGATCACCCAGACGTCGAGGTCGGGGCGGGTGACGGCGAGACCCGTCGCGATGGCGGGCGCCCGACCGTGGATCGAGTGCATCCCGTAGGTGTTCATGTAGTACGGGAACCGGGCGGCGCACCCGATCCCCGAGATGAACACCGTGTTCTCCCGTCGGACGCCGAGCTCGGGCAGCAGCAGCTGGACGGCGGCGAGGATCGAGTAATCCCCGCACCCCGGGCACCAGCGGACCTCCTGGTCGCTCGCCCAGTCCTTGCGGCTCGTCGCCGGTGCGAGATCGGTCATCGTGCCTCCTCCACGGGCGCCTCGTCGAGCTCGATGAGGTCCACGATGGCGCGCTCGATCTCTCCGATCCGGAACGGCGCAGCCTGCACCTTCGTCAGGCTCACGGCGTCGACGAGGTAGCGGGCCCGCACGAGCAGGGCCAGCTGGCCCAGGTTGACCTCGGGGATGAGCACGTGGGCGTAGCGAGCGAGCACCTCGCCGAGATCGGGCGGGAAGGGGTTGAGGTGGACGAGGTGCGCGTGCCCGACGCGCATCCCCCGCTCGCGGACGCGCCGGACGGCAGCGGTGATGGCGCCGTAGGTCGACCCCCAGCCGAGCACGAGGACCCGGGCACCGTCCTGCGCGTCGTGCTCGACCGGCGGGATGTCGAGCGCGATGCCCGCGACCTTCGCGGCGCGGGCGCGGACCATGGCCTCGTGGTTCGGTCCGTCGTAGGAGACGGCGCCCGTGACGTCGGCCTTCTCGAGGCCGCCGATGCGGTGCTCGAGCCCCGGCGTCCCGGGGATCGCCCACGGCCGCGCACCCGTGGCCGGGTCTCGGCGGTAGGGGTGGAAGACCGGCGAGCCGTCCGGTCCCACCCCGTTCGGCTCGCGCGCGAAGCCGGGATCGATCGGGCGCAGCTCGTCGAGGTCCGGGAGCCGCCACGGCTCGGAGCCGTTCGCCAGGTAGGCGTCGGAGAGCAGGTAGACCGGGGTGCGGTAGGTGATCGCGAGGCGCGCCGCCTCGAGGGCCGCCTCGAAGCAGTGCGAGGGCGTCTTGGCGGCGACGATCGGCACCGGCGCCTCGCCGTGGCGGCCGAACATGGCGTGGAGCAGGTCCGACTGCTCCGTCTTCGTCGGGAGCCCGGTCGACGGACCGCCGCGCTGGATGTCGACGACGACGAGGGGCAGCTCGAGGGAGACGGCGAGGCCGACCGTCTCCGCCTTGAGGTCGAGGCCCGGCCCGCTCGTCGTCGTCACGCCGAGGGCGCCCCCGAACGAGGCGCCGAGCGCGGCACCGATGCCCGCGATCTCGTCCTCGGCCTGGAACGTCACGACGTTGAAGTGCTTCTGCTTGGCGAGCTCGTGCAGCAGGTCGGACGCCGGCGTGATCGGGTAGGAGCCGAGGAAGACCGGCAGCGACGCCAGCTTGCCGGCGGCGACCAGCCCGAAGGCGAGGGCCGAGTTGCCCGTGACCGTCGTGTAGGTCCCCGGGGGCAGGTGGAAGGGGTGCACCTCGTAGGACGACTCGAAGAGCTCCGCGGTCTCGCCGAAGTGGTAGCCGGCGCGGAACGCGAGGCTGTTCGCCTCCACGACGAGCGGGGACCGCCCGTAGCGCTCGGCGATCCAGGCGAGCGTCGGCTCCATCGGCCGGTGGTAGAGCCACGAGACGAGACCGAGCGCGAAGAAGTTCTTCGAGCGCTCGGCGTCGCGTGGCTTCGCCCCGGTCGGCTTCGTCGCCTCGAGGGTGAGCGTCGTCATCGGGACCTCGTAGACCTTGAAGGCCGACAGGCTCCCGTCCTCGAGCGGGTTCGAGTCGTAGCCGGCCTTCTCCAGCGCTCGGTCGTCGAAGGCGTCCACGTTGACGATGATCGTCGCCCCCGTCGCGAGGTCGCCCACGTTGGCACGCAGCGCTGCCGGGTTCATGGCGACGAGCACCGTCGGCGCGTCGCCGGGCGTCATGATGTCGTGGTCCGCGATCTGGACCTGGAAGGCAGAGACCCCGGCGAGGGTGCCGGCAGGCGCCCGGATCTCGGCCGGGAAGTTCGGGAGCGTAGCGAGATCGTTCCCGAAGAGCGCGCTGCCCTGCGTGAAGCGGTCGCCCGTCACCTGCATGCCATCGCCCGAGTCGCCAGCGAACCTCACGACGATGTTCGCAAGCGACTGCACCTTCATCGCTCTGTCTTCCTGCTCGGTCGTACTCACCGTCCTCGCCCCGCTTCCTCCGCCTGCCAGCTCGCTCCGATCCCGCCGCTCGTCACGCCACCGTGATCGACGGATCGAGGTACACGTCCTGCACCGCGCGGATGATCTCGACGCCCTCGTCGCGCGGGCGCTGGAAGGCCTTGCGCCCGAGGATGAGACCCATCCCGCCAGCCCGTTTGTTGATGACCGCCGTGCGGACCGCCTGCGCGAGGTCGTCGCCGCCCTTCGACTCCCCCCCCGAGTTGATGAGGCCGATGCGGCCCATGTAGCAGTTGACGACCTGCCAGCGGGTCAGGTCGATCGGGTGGTCGCTCGTCAGCGTCGAGTACACGAGCGGATCGGTCCGTCCGAAGCTGAGCGCCTCGAAGCCGCGGTTGTTCTCGGGCTGCTTCTGCTTGATGAGGTCCGCCTCGATCGTCACCCCGAGGTGGTTCGCCTGCCCCGTGAGGTCCGCCGCGAGGTGGTAGTCGGCCGCCGGGGTCTTGAACGCGCTGTTGCGCAGGTAGCACCACAGGACCGTGAACAGGCCGCGACGGTGCGCCTCGGCGAACATCGCCGACACCTCCTGGAGCTGGCGCGTCGCCTCGGGGGAGCCGAAGTAGATCGTCGCCCCGACGCCCACGGCGCCGAGGTCGACCGCCTGGCGGACGGTGCCGAAGGGGACCTGGTCGGCCTTCGCCGGGTAGGTGAGCAGCTCGTTGTGGTTGAGCTTCACGATGAAGGGGATCTTGTGGGCGTAGCGGCGAGCAACGATGCCGAGGCCGCCGAGCGTCGTCGCGACCGCGTTGCACTGCGCCTCGAGCGCCAGCTCGACGACCTCCGCGGGGTCGAAGTAGGACGGCTCCTTGGCGAAGCTCGCCGCCGCGGAGTGCTCGATCCCCTGGTCCACGGGCAGGATCGACACGTAGCCGGTCCCCCCGAGCCGCCCGTGCCGCAGCATCGCCTCGAGGTTGCGCAGCACGGGGATCGGGCGGTCGCTCGCGGCGAGCACCCGGTCGACGTAGTCGGGACCCGGGAGCACGAGGCGGTCGCGCGCGATCCCCTTCGCCTCGTGCTTGAGCAGTGCGTCGGCCTCCGCGCCGAGCGCCTCACGCACGTCGACAGCCACCGTGTCCTCCTTGCCACGAGGAACGCGCGTCCTCGCGCGCCGACCAAGCCTACCGCTGGGCGGAAGCCAGGGGATCGTGCCCGTCCACGTCGAGGCGGCGCCGCTCAGCTCAGGGCGGCGAGGCGCGCCGTCGCGTCGGCGAGGTCCGGATCGGCCTCGACGACCTTGCGGAATAGCTCCCGGGCCCGGGGCGCGTCGCCCGCCCGCTCGTAGAGGTCGGCGAGCACGTACCACTGGCGGAGGTGGCGTTGCTGCGGCCTGCGCACCACGCGGGTCGCTGCGGGCTCGACGAGCGCGATGGCCTCCGCGATCCTCCCCCGGTCGGCGAGCGAGCCCGCCATGACGAGACGCCCCTCGGCGAGGACGTCGCTCGTCGCGCCCGCCCGGCGGAGCTCCTGCCAGAGCCTCCCGACCTCGTCGTGGTGGCCGAGCGCTCGCTGGGCGTCCGCGAGCGCCGGGTGCTGGTCGAAGGACCCCGTGAGCTCGTGGAAGCGCAGGAGCTCGCGCGAGGCCTCCCGCCACCTCCCCAGTCGATACAGCGTCAGCCCGTACAGCTCGCGCGCCGCGGCGACCCCCGGCGCGATCCGGACCAGCTCCTGCAGGATCTTGAGGGCCTCGCCGTAGCGATCGCGGGCGTACGCGGCGCTGGCGAGGGCGAGCTGCCGCTCGTAGCGAGCGACCCGCCGCGCCGGGAGCGCCTCGGCGAGCTCGCGAGCGACGCCGTTCGGGAGCGGACGCTGCCGCCTGTGGTCTACCCCCTGCCGACGCGCCGGTGCGGCGCGCTCGCCAGCGGTGCTCGCGCCGGTGCCGGTGATGCGGAAGGCGGGCCGGGCCGGCCGGGCGCCGCTCCCGGCGCTCGCGGTCGGCGTCCGCTCGGCCTGGACGGTTCGGCGAGTCCCGGCTGCCACGTTCAGCACGCCCGCCTGCGCCCCCCGGCGGGCGAGCGCACCCCACCCGCTCCGAGCCAGACGCGCGGCCCCGACCCGCCCGTGGGCCGTCTTGCGCCCGCCCGCGCCGGTCGCACCCGCGCGTCTCGCCGGTGGCGCGAGGCTTCGCCCCCCGGTCCGTGGCGACGGCCCGGCACCCCCAGCCCCCGCCGTTCCTGCCAGTCCGGCGCGCGCACCGCCCGCCGCCCGGCGCCCGGGCAGCCTTCCCCCGTTCCCCCTGCGGCCAGCCACCTCCTGCGCGGACGCGCCGCGCCGCCGGGGCGCATCGGACCCGCCACGCCCGTCGCGCGCCTCGCTCGCCGAGGCGTGCCCGGCGGCTTCGCGACCGCGTCCTGCTCGCGTCCCCTCAACCCCGACGCTCGCCCGGGCCGAGCGCGCCCGAGCACCACCGACGCGCGCCCGCCCCGTCGCGCCCGACCTGGCCGAGACCCGGCCCGAAGCACCCTCGCGCCTGCCGACGCGTCCTGCCACGCCCGCGACGCTAACCGCCGGCTCGCGCGGCGCCAGACGCGCAGGTGCCCCGCCGTGCCGAAGCACGGCGGGGCACCGGTGAGAGAGCTCCGGCGGCGTCCTACTCTCCCAGGGGGTCGCCCCCCAAGTACCATCGGCGCTGGCGGGCTTAACTTCCGTGTTCGGGATGGGAACGGGTGTGTCCCCGCCGCTATGGCCACCGGAAACCTCGGCCGCCCAGGCGACTCGCGCCCGGGCTGGAACGCGGCGCGTTCCTCGAGCCTTCCATAGCGAGCACGAGCGAGAGTCCAAGCCCTCGGCCGATTAGTACCGGTCGGCTGAACACGTTGCCGTGCGTACACCTCCGGCCTATCAACGTGGTGGTCTGACCACGGGCCTTACCAGGTTGACCCTGTGGGAGATCTCATCTTGGAACGAGCTTCGCGCTTAGATGCTTTCAGCGCTTATCCCTTCCGTAGGTCGCAAATCAGCGGTGCCCTTGGCAGGACAGCTGACACACGAGAGCTACGTCCGTCCCGGTCCTCTCGTACTAGGGACAGCCTTCCTCAGATCTCCTACGGCTGCATCGGATAGGGACCGAACTGTCTCACGACGTTCTAAACCCAGCTCGCGTACCGCTTTAATGGGCGAACAGCCCAACCCTTGGGACCGGCTTCAGCCCCAGGATGCGACGAGCCGACATCGAGGTGCCAAACCTT